>JADGHI010000161.1 GCA_019689515.1 Acetobacteraceae bacterium
CGGTCGGGGTGTGCGGGGGAGGATGTCGCATTCCTTGCTCGGCATAAGGGGATCGGCGCAATATCCTTGCTTGTCGTCGCGGGTTCAAGGCCGCGCCATGGAACCGTCCGGGTTGTGGGAATCGATGCGGCAGCCGATATGCTCCGCGGCCGGCCGAACCATCTGCCTGCCGACCGAGATCCTCGCCATCACCCCCGAGGTGTCGCCTTGTCCCAGACCGCCGCCCCCGTGGCCCAGCATCGCACGCGCCTGCTCATCATCGGCGCCGGGCCCGCTGGCTACACCGCCGCGATCTACGCCGCGCGCGCCGGCCTGAAACCGATCGTGGTCGCCGGCCTGCAGCCCGGCGGGCAGCTCACCATCACCACCGATGTCGAGAACTACCCGGGTTTCGCCCAGCCCATCCAGGGCCCCTGGCTGATGGAGCAGATGCAGGCCCAGGCCGAGCATGTCGGCGCAAGCATCGTTCAGGACGTGATCGTCCGGGTGGACCTCTCCCGCCGGCCCTTCCGTTGCGAGGGCGATTCGGGCGCGATCTACGAGGGCGACGCGCTGGTCATCGCCACCGGCGCCCAGGCCCGCTGGCTCGGCATCCCCGGCGAGAAGGAGCTCTCGGGCTTCGGCGTCTCCGCCTGCGCCACCTGCGACGGCTTCTTCTTCCGCGGCAAGGAGGTTGCTGTCATCGGCGGCGGCAACACGGCGGTCGAGGAGGCGCTCTACCTCTCCAACCTCGCGAAGTCCGTTACCTTGATCCACCGCCGCGACTCGCTGCGGGCGGAAAGGATCTTGCAGCAGCGGCTGTTCGCCAAGGAGAATATCCGCGTCCTCTGGGACACGGTGGCCGAGCGGGTGCTGGCGACGGAGGGGAAGATCAAGGCGGTGCGCGGGCTCGCGTTGCGCAATGTCCGGACCGGCGAGGCGAGCGAGCTCGCGGTGGACGGCGTCTTCGTCGCGATCGGCCACGATCCGGCGACGGCGCTGTTCAAGGGCCAGCTCGACATGGACGCCGAGGGCTACATCCTCACCACCCCCGGTTCGACGCGCACCAGCGTCGAGGGCGTTTTCGCCGCCGGGGACGTGCAGGACAAGGTCTACCGCCAGGCCGTCACCGCCGCTGGCACCGGCTGCATGGCCGCGCTGGAGGCCGAGAAGTGGCTCGCCCACATGCCGGCGGATGCCCCGGCCGTCGAAGCCTGGACCTGAGTGCCCCGACATGCCGCTCGACTGGGACAAGCTGCGCGTCTTCCACGCGGTCGCCGAGGCCGGCAGCTTCACGCATGCGGGGGAGACGCTGAACCTCAGCCAGTCCGCCGTCTCGCGCCAGATCCAGGCGCTCGAGGAAGCGCTCCAGGTTCCGCTCTTCCATCGCCACGCCCGCGGCCTGATCCTGACCGAGGCCGGCGAGACGCTGAACCGGACCGTGCGCGAGGTCTTCGCCAAGCTCGCCATGACCGAGGCGCTGCTCACCGAGAGCCGGGAACGACCGGCCGGGCGGCTGAAGGTCACCACCACCACGGGCTTCGGCGCCACCTGGCTCGCCCCGCGGCTGAAGCGCTTCCTGGAGATGTATCCGGAAGTGACGCTGACGCTGCTGCTGGACGACGCCGATCTCGACCTCGCCATGCGCGAGGCGGATGTCGCGATCCGGCTGCACCCGCCGCGCCAGCCGGACCTGATCCAGCGGCACGTCGCGACCTTCGGCTGGAAGGTCTGCGGCTCGCCAGAGTACCTCAAGATGGCGGGCATCCCGCAGCGGGTGGAAGACCTGGATGCCCACCGGCTGATCGTCTATGGCGACTACCGCCCGCCGATCGAGAGCGTGAACTGGCTGGCTGAGACCGGCCGTCGTCCCGGGGCGCCGCGGCGTGGGGCGGTCGAGGTGAACTCGCTGCCGGCGATGCTGCTCGCGGTGCGGAGCGGCCTGGGGCTCGCCGCGCTGCCGGACTACATGGGCCCGGAGCTCGACGACCTGATCCAGGTGCTGCCCGACCTCAAGACACCACGGATCGAGGCCTATTTCGTCTATCCGGAGGAGATGCGGCACTCGAAGCGGGTGACGGTGTTCCGGGACTTCCTCGTGACGGAGCTGGCCGCCGCCGCTGTCGGGAATTAAGTCAGATAGTCACCTCGGGCACCGCGTCGCCTGGGGCGGGACCACGCACGCACCTCGCCTGCTGCTGGCTCCATACCGGATCGGAGCGTCCTGGCCGCGGTGGGGCAGGGCCGGGCGCCTAAGTCCGCGATCGCCCCGGGTATCCGCGCGGGCCTCAGAGCGCATTGCCGGCGCCCCCTGCCCAGAACCGGCAGCGCGCTCGCGGTGTGCGACACGTCAATCCGACTGGGCCTCGCATTGGCCGGCACGGCGGTCGGCCGCGTCGCCACGTCGATCGCGCCGATGGCCAGCGCGACCCGCGGCCTCATCATCGGCATCCATCGGTTCGGGCGTAGGAAACTGTCTCGAGCCCAACCGACCGCGCAGTCCAGATCGCACACAGACAGGCATCGTACGCGCACCTCCTCTTGACGTCAGGCTTTGTGGCCTGCATCCCCGCCCGATGGGCTGAGCCCACCCGCCACCGCGAATTCTGCATGCACCAGCCCTGCCGCCGACGCCGTGACGCGCGCCTCAACGCCCCTCGCCAGCGCACACGCCGCAGCCGGCCGCATCCGACCAACTGCCACCGCCTGCTCCTCCACGCCCGAGCGGGCGCCGCGCTCGCTCTCTTCGGGGCGGCGTGGGCGGAGCGCGTCCGCTGGTTCGTGGCTTCAGGTTCCGCGCGGCCGCTGATCCAAGACACTACCAAGGAGGAATGCCCATGACGCGGCGGCTCTTGCTCGCACTGCTCGGAGGCTTGTGCATCGCTGCGCCGGCCAAGGCGCAAAGCTTCCCGGACCGGCCGTTGCGGCTCATCGTGCCCTTCGCGCCCGGCGGCAACACGGACGTCGTGGCCCGCGTGGTGGCGCAGGAGGCCGGCCGGCTGCTGTCGCAGTCCGTCGTCGTGGAGAACCGGACCGGCGCCGGCGTGATCGTCGGCACCGAGGCGGCGGCCAAGTCTCCCCCGGACGGCTACACCCTCCTCGTCGCGACGGTGGCCCACGCCATCAACCCGGCTCTGTATGCGCGGCTCCCCTACGACGTCCTGACCGACTTCACCGCCGTCGCGTCGATCGGGAGCGTTCCGCTCGTCGTCGCGGTGCATCCCCGGGTGGAGGCACAGTCGCTGCGGGAGTTCATCGCCCTCCTGTCCCGCGCGCCCGGGCGGTTCGCCTACGGCTCGGCTGGCATCGGCAGCGCCATCCATATGGGCGGCGAGCTGTTCCGCAGCGCGGCCGGCGTCGAGGTCGTGCACGTGCCCTACCGCGGGGCCGGGCCGGCGATGCAGGACCTCCTGGCGGGACAGATCCAGTTCATGGTGGACGGCGTCTCGACCGTGGCGCCGCACGCGCGGACCGGCGCGCTGCGGCCGCTCGCGATCGCGGCGGCGCGGCGCAGCCCGGTCCTCCCCGAGGTCCCGACCGCGGCGGAGGCCGGCCTGCCGGGCTTCGAGGCCGCCACCTGGAACGTGCTGCTGGCGCCCGCGCGCACGCCGCCCGAGGTGATCGCGGTGCTGCACCGCGCCTTCGCCGACGCCATCCGCGCCGCCGGCCCGCGCCTCGCCGAGCTCGGCATGCAGATCGACCCGGACAAGAGCCCGGCGGAGACGGCCGCCTTCGTCCGCGCGGAGGTCGAGCGGTGGGGCCCGATCGTGAGGGCCTCCGGCGCCCGGGTCGAGTGACGGCGGTGGGGGCCACATCGCGGTTGGTCCATCGGCCTCGGCCGGAGTCACCACCGGTGGAGTGCGATGCGGACGCCGACGCGTGGCGCGGCGGATGGGCGTCGCAGCCGCACCCCACGCCGGGGATGCCGCCGTGGCGCAAGGCCGGCGTCCTGGCAGGCGGCCAGCGGTGAGGCCCGCGGATCCACAACGAGCAGACAGGAAGGAACACCATGGCCACCGCCGCTGAACGGCTGATCGAGTTCCTCGCCGCGCAAGGCATCGACCGCGCCTTCTGCGTGCCGGGCGAGAGCTACATCGCGCTGCTCGACGCGCTGCACGGTCACCCGACGATTGATCTCGTCGTCGCGCGCCAGGAGGGTGGCGCCGGCTTCATGGCGGTCGCGGACGCGAAGCTCACCGGCCGGCCTGGCGTGGTGCTGGTCTCGCGCGGCCCGGGCGCGTGCAACGCCTCGATCGCGGTGCACACGGCGGAGCAGGACGCGGTGCCGCTGATCCTGCTGGTGGGGCAGGTCGAGAAGCGCGACCTGCGCCGCAACGCCTTCCAGGAGATCGACTACGCGAACATGTTCCGTGGCATCGCCAAGTGGATCGGCGAGGCGACGGACCCGGAGCAGGTGCCGGAGCTGATCGCGCGCGCCTACGCCATGGCGATGCAGGGCGTGCCCGGCCCGGTGGTGCTCAGCCTGCCGGAGGACGTGCTGGCGATGCCTTGCGCGGCCCCCGCGCCGCCCGCCACGCTCGTACGCCCGGCGCCGCCGGCTGCGGAGGACGCGGCGCGCCTCGCCGCCATGCTGCGCGGCGCGGAGCGGCCGGTGCTGCTCGCCGGCCATGCCCTCGACACGCCGGGCGGGCGCGAGGCGCTGCTCGCCTTCGCCGAGCGCTGGCGCCTGCCGGTCGCGGTCTCCTTCCGCCGGCAGGACCTGTTCCCGAACGACCACCCGCTCTACGCCGGCGACCGCAGCTTCGGCACGCCGCCGGCGCAGGCCGAAGCGTTCAACGAGGCGGACCTCGTGCTCGCCCTCGGCACGCGCCTGACCGACCTGACGACGCAGGGCTACGCCTGGCCGCACGCGGGCCAGCGGCTCGTGCATGTCTGCGCCGAGCCGCGCTTCCTCGGCTGGATGTTCCCGGCGGAGATCGCGCTCGCTGCCGACGCGCGCGCCGTGATCGCCGCGCTGGAGGGCCATGCGCCCGGTCCGGTGCCGGCGGGTCGCGAAGCGTGGATCGAGCGGCTTCGCGCGTTGCAGACCGCCGACAGCCAGGTGGCGACCGTAGGGCGCTTCAACGACGGCGTAGTCTACGCCCGGGTCGCGAAGCTGGTCGGCGAGGTCGTGCCCGACGACGTGATCGTTGCCCTGGATGCCGGGATGCAGGGCGTGCCCTTCTACCGGAAGGTTGCGTGGCGGCCGCCGCAGCGGCTGCTCGCGCCGATCTCGGGCGCGATGGGCTTTGGGGTGCCGGCGGCGGTGGCGGCGGCGTTGCGCCACCCCGACCGGCCCGTGATCTGCTCGGTCGGCGACGGGAGCGTGCTCATGACCGGCGGCGAGCTCGCCGTGGGCCTCGCGCGCGGCGCGGCGATCAAGCTGCTGATCTCGGACAACGCGACCTACGCGACCATCCGCGTGCACCAGGAGCTCGCCCATCCCGGGCGCGTCAGCGGCACGGACCTCGCCAACCCCGACCTGGCGGTCTGGGCGTCCGCGTTCCGCGTACCGGTGATGAAGGTGGAGTCCGAAGCCGACCTGCCGGGCCTCGCGGACGCGCTGCGCGCGCCCGGGCCGCTCATCGCCGTCGTCAGGACCAGTCTGCAGGCCGTGCTGCCCACGCCGCGGGCCGTGCCCACCCCGGGCTGAGCGCGGCAGGCCGACACACCTGTGGCGGCGCGGCCTCGCGGTATTCGAGATCGAGCGGGCGGATCGCCGCTCCGCAGCGCGGCCGCGGAGGGCTGGCCCGGTCGCATCCCATCGACGCCTCCGGTCCGATCGCCGGAGGCGAGTTCACCTCGACCGCGGCCGAGGAGCGGTCGCTCGCGGAGATAGGGCGACTTGGCGGCCTGCGAACTCACGCCGGGCGTCTGTCGGCCGCGGCGCCACAGGCCAAGCCTCGCTCAGCTTGACGGCGCCGCTCGATCTCCCCCGCGGCGATGACCTTGCCGTGCAGCCTGCGCGGACCGAGGGTGCGTCTGCCGCGCCGGGCTAGCTCACAGGATCCAGCACGACCACCGGGATCTCGCGTTCCGTCTTGCGCTGGTAATCAGCGTAGGGAGGCCAGAATTTCAGTGCCTCTTCCCAAAGCCGGGCGCGCTCCTCCCCGACGGCGGTCCTGGCTCGCGCCTTCAAGGTCACGGTGCCGACCTGAATCTCGACCTCGGGGTTGGCGAGGATGTTCCGATACCAGCTGGGATGCTGCGGTGCACCACCCTTCGACGCGACCACGATGTAGCTGTCCCCGGTCTTTCCGTAGAACAGCGGGAAGATGAATCGCTCCCCGGACTTCCGGCCGGTCGTCGTCAGCAGCAGCGACGGCACTGTCATTTCCGGGTAGCCCGGCGGTGTGACCTTGAACAGATGGCCATCGGTGCCGCCGCTCGCGATGTAGCGGTTCGCATGGTCCACCTGCCACTCACGGAGATTCGGGGCGAGCCTGGCCTCTGGCATCGTTGCGTCTCCTGCGGCGCCGTCGAGATCCTATCACGAGTACGACTGGGATGCTGTCACAAGGTGGACCGAGCCGGGTTCATCATCCTCCGGCAACATTACTCCCTGCTTCGGCAGCACCGTGGGCACTCACCGCGGCGGCGCCTCGTGCGTGTCGGAACGCGCGCCGACTAGGATGGCCAGCTTGCCGGCGGGGGGCGGCATCCGTCAGCGCCTCCACGAAGCGTCACCGCAACGCTTCGCTCCTCCGCTGCTCCCCGGGCACACGCGTGATCACCGCTGCCGGGCGGGACAGCAGTCGAGGAGGAGAATGCGGTCGTGGGCCTCGCACACGGGCGGAGTTGTCAGACCACAGTTCGGACACGACGTCCCCACGTGTGGGCCATGCGGGACGCCAGAATAGCCGGAGTGAGGCCGGTCGGCAGTCTGCGCACGGCTGTCGCCGCGGCACCGGGGCGGCCGAATTCCCGTCAGCCGACTGCGCGCATCTAGCTCATTCGCTCAGCGGCCACGCTTCGCACCTCGGCCGCAGCGGGCTTGCTGAGGCACCGTTCGCCCACGTCTCAATCAAGCGGCCAGCACCGCTCCAGGATGTCGGAGCGCGTGTAGGCGGCCTCAGCCTCGTTCCGGATCCCGTGGGCGAGGGCGCAATCGAACCGCTGCGCTTGCCTCACTATGGGCCCAGCGGTTTCACGGAGACGACCAGCCTTTGTGCTGCTGAGGGGGACGGTGGGGGGATACTGGAGGTGATCTGCCTGCGAGGCCCTGATTATAAGGCTCTTTTTTGGTGCGGAGTGGCAAAGGGAACCGGGAGCGAACATTCTCTGTGCCCCAGGAGGACGACTGCCTTAAGCTCACGCGCGTTCGGGCACCTTGTCCTCCATAATGAGCACGCTGGCATGATTCGCTAGTGGAGCGAATCTAAGGCTCGGCGCCCACGCCTTGCGGCAGCGATGATGTGGTCCGGCTGCATGGTCCAAGGGGCGCGGGTCGGCGTTGGCCTCGACGACAAGCCGTTGATGGCCTCTTGGAGGGCGACCAGGGAGTGGAACGCCCTGCGCTCCAGCCGTCAGCTGGTGGGCTTGGCGATGACGCCTTCGACGGTGTTGAGCCAGGACGCCGAGGTTGAGGTGAAGTGGAAGGCAAGGCGCGGGTGCTGCTCCAGCCAACGCCTGACCTTCGGGTGCTCGTGTGCGGCGTAGTTGTCGAGGATGACGTGGACCACCTTCCCGGCGGACACCTCTGCCTCGATGGCGCTGATGAAGCGGATGAGCCCTGGTGCTGGCCGCGCTGCATGCAGCGCCGATCACCGTGCCCTCCTTTTCCGCCGATGTCGTCGCCCTCCTCCACCAGGGCGCGGCAGCGGCGCCGCCGCAGCCCGCGCCGGCGCCGGCGGCGGTGCCGTGAGCGGCGGCGGCAACGGCAGCCGCGGCGGTGCCGGGCGCGCCCCGGTGTTCGGCGACGACGTCGGCGACCTGTCCGACTTCGCGC
>JADGHI010000162.1 GCA_019689515.1 Acetobacteraceae bacterium
GGACAAAAATTCGGGCCGATCAAGGATACAAGGAAGACTTATTCGTCGGAACGGTAGAAAGTCTTAATGGAGTAATGGGTGCAGACGGGCGTCGGTCCGGCGAGGTTGTGTTTGCGCTGATGCTGGGAAATGGCGAAACCGTGCGAGCGCGTGCGTCTTTGTCTGCGGATGATTACGAAAGTGCTAACAAGGCGCACATGCGCGATGGTGTGTTTGTGCAAGTCGCCGGCCGCTTGCATCCCGGACGTCAGCCGCGTAGCCTCACTAACATTTCGGAGTTTAAATTGCTTGAACGTGGAGGGGGCAGGCAGCCATCGCTGCTAGCTCCCTGAGGCAGTTCATGGTCCTCAACATCCTTGGCTTGACGAGGGTGGTGATACGCGCTTAAGCGCATACATCTCGGGCCAACCCCCGAACCTTTGGTCCCCCTATGGGGGGCTCCGCCGCTCCGCGAAGGCTCGCGCAGCGGCGCGTTCGGTTTTGGGGCGGCTGCAACCGCAGGAGCACACGGACCGCCGATGTTCGAGGCGCTGTCCAGCCGACTGACCGGGGTCTTCGACAAGCTGCGCCGCCGCGGCGCGCTATCGGAATCCGACGTCAACGACGCGCTGCGCGAGGTTCGCGTCGCGCTGCTCGAGGCCGACGTCGCCCTGCCGGTTGTCAAGGATCTGACCGCCAAGGTGCGCGAGCGCGCCGTGGGGCAGGAGGTGATCCGCTCCGTCTCGCCCGCCCAGCAGGTGGTCAAGATCGTCCACGACGCGCTGGTCGAGGCGCTCGGCGGCGGCGAGGGCGACGACGGAAGGCGCGGTCTCGACCTCAACGCGCCGGCGCCGGTGCCGGTCCTGATGGTCGGCCTGCAGGGCTCGGGCAAGACCACGACCGCCGGCAAGATCGCGCTCAGGCTCAAGACGCGCGAGCGCAAGAAGGTGCTGCTCGCGAGCCTCGACGTGCATCGCCCGGCCGCGCAGCTCCAGCTCGCCCAGCTCGCCGAGCGCGCGGGGGTGACGAGCCTGCCGATCGTGCCCGGCCAGGGGCCGCTCGAGATCGCGGCGCGCGCGATGGATGTCGCGCGGCGCGAGCTCTACGACGTGGTGATCCTCGACACTGCCGGCCGCCTCGCGATCGACGAGGCGCTGATGGCCGAGGCCGCGGCGGTGAAGGCGGCGACGCGCCCGCACGAGACGCTGCTGGTCGTGGACGCCATGACCGGCCAGGACGCGGTCAACACCGCCAAGGCCTTCCAGGAGAAGGTCGGCGTCACCGGCATCGTGATGACGCGCGTGGACGGCGACGCCCGCGGCGGTGCCGCCCTCTCCATGCGCGCGGTCACCGGCGCGCCGATCAAGCTGCTCGGCGCCGGCGAGAAGCTCGACGCGCTGGAGGACTTCCACCCCGACCGCATCGCCGGCCGCATCCTCGGCATGGGCGACATCGTCTCGCTGGTCGAGAAGGCCGCCGAGACGATCGACCGCGACGAGGCCGAGAAGCTTGCGGCCAAGATGCAGAAGGGGCAGTGGGACCTGGAGGACTACGCGGCCCAGCTCAAGCAGATCGGCAAGATGGGCTCGCTCTCCGGCATCCTCAGCATGCTGCCCGGAATCGGCCGCATGAAGGAGCAGATCGAGAAGGCCAATCTCGATCAGACCATCCTCAAGCGCCAGGCCGCGATCATCAGCTCAATGACGCCGCAGGAGCGGCGCCGGCCAGAGATCATCAAGGCGAGCCGCAAGCGCCGCATTGCCGCCGGCTCCGGCACCTCCGTGCAGGAGGTGAACCGGCTGCTCAAGCAGTTCGACGACATGTCCGCCATGATGAAGCGGGTGAACAAGCTCGGCCAGAAGGGGCTGATGCGCGGCGGGCTCGCCGCGCTCCTCCCCGGCGGTGGCCGCCAGCGACCCTACTGACCCACCGACGACAGGGACCAAGCAGGAGCACCGAAGGAACCGATGGGCCTCAAGATCCGCCTCGCGCGTGCCGGCGCCAAGAAGCGCCCCTACTACCACATCGTCGTCGCCGACAGCCGTTCGCCGCGCGATGGCCGCTTCGTCGAGAAGGTGGGCAGCTACAACCCGATGCTGCCCGCCGACCACCCGGACCGCGTGCGCCTCGTCGCCGAGCGCATCCTGCACTGGAAGAGCCAGGGCGCG
Source organism: Acetobacteraceae bacterium (assembly GCA_019689515.1). Lineage (GTDB taxonomy): Bacteria > Pseudomonadota > Alphaproteobacteria > Acetobacterales > Acetobacteraceae > Caldovatus. The sequence continues at coordinate 2,148 of JADGHI010000162.1, forward strand.
CAGCCGACCGACCGGGTTGCGAAGTTCCTCGGCAAGGCCGGCCTCGCGCCGATGCCGGTGATTCGCGAGCAGCCGAAGCAGTCCGCGCCGAAGAAGAAGGCGCAGGAGCGCGCGGCGGCGAAGGCAGCCGCGGCGGCCGGCTGAGGACGACGCGCGGCGGGCGGGCAGGCCAAAGGCGATGGCGGGTGCCAAGCGCATCCTGGTGGGTGAGATCGGCCGGCCGCACGGCGTGCGCGGCCTGGTGAGGCTGCGCAGCTTCACGGCCGATCCCGCCGCCATCGCCGGCTATGGTCCGCTCACCGACGAGACGGGGACGCGGCAGTTCCGGCTGATGCTGAAGGCCGACGGGCTGGCGCAGATCGAGGGCGTCGCCGACCGCGACGCCGCCGCGCGCCTGACCGGCACCCGGCTCTACGTCGAGCGCGACCGCCTGCCGCCGCCCGAGGACCCGGAGGAGTTCTACCTCGCCGACTTGGTCGGCCTCGCCGCCGAGACGGTGTCGGGGCAGGGGCTCGGCCGGGTCCGGGCCGTGGAGGATTACGGCGCCGGTCCCTTCCTGGTGCTGGAGGGGCCGCCCGAGCGGCTCGTGCCCTTCACCAAGACGGTAGTGCCTGTGGTGGACATCGCCGCCGGCCGGATCGTCGTGGACCCGCCGGTCGAGATCGAGGTGCGGCCGGAGGATGCGAGGGAGGACGCCGCGTGATGGCTGCCTCCGCCTGGCACGCCTCCGTCCTCACCCTCTTCCCGGAGATGTTCCCGGGGCCGCTCGGCCTCTCCCTCGCCGGCAAGGCGCTGCGCGAGGGGCGCTGGCGGCTGGAGACGCTGGACATCCGCGCCTTCGCAACCGACCGGCACCGCAGCGTGGACGACACGCCCTTCGGCGGCGGGGCGGGCATGGTGATGCGCCCCGACGTGGTGGACGCGGCGATCGAGGCGGCGCTGGCGGGGGAAGGCGACCCGGCGCGGCCGCTGATCTACCTGACGCCGCGCGGCGCTCTGCTCGACCAGGCGATGGTGCGCGAGCTCGCCGCCGGGCCGGGCTGCGTGCTGCTCTGCGGCCGTTACGAGGGCGTGGACCAGCGCGTGATCGAGGCGCGCGGCATGCGCGAGGTCTCGATCGGCGACTATGTGCTCTCGGGCGGGGAGCCGGCGGCGCTGGTGCTGCTCGACGCCTGCGTTCGCCTGCTGCCGGGCGTGATGGGCCAGGCGGCGAGCGCCGAGGAGGAGAGCCACGCCGAGGGCCTCCTCGAATACCCGCACTACACCCGCCCGGCGGAGTGGAAGGGCCGGCGCGTGCCGGAGGTGCTGCTCTCCGGCCATCACGCGGAGGTCGCACGCTGGCGGCGGGCGGAGGCGGAACGGATCACCCGCGAGCGCCGGCCCGACCTGTGGGCGAAGCACGAGGCGCGCCGGACGGAACCGCCGGCCGAGGCTGTCTCCCGCGGCGGGACGGCGTCGGCGGCGGGGATCACCCGATTGCCACGGGCGGCCGGAGCCGCCTAAACGAGACGCGAGGAAGGACGAGACCGATGAACCTGTTGCAGCAATTCGAGGCGGAGCAGATGGCCCGCCTCGCCGCCGCCCGCGCCGTGCCGGACTTCGGCCCCGGCGACACGGTCCGGGTGATGGTGAAGGTGGTTGAGGGTGAGCGTACCCGCACCCAGGCCTTCGAGGGCGTCGTCATCGCGCGCTCCAACCGCGGCCTGAACAGCAACTTCACCGTGCGCAAGATCAGCTATGGCGAGGGGGTGGAGCGCGTCTTCCCGCTCTACAGCCCGAACGTCGCCGACATCCAGGTGGTGCGCCGCGGCCGCGTGCGGCGGGCGAAGCTCTACTACCTGCGCGGCCGCACGGGTAAGTCGGCGCGGATCCAGGAGCGGCTGGTGACCAAGGGCAGCGCCGCGGCGGTGGCGGAGAGCCCGGTCGCGGCCAGCGAGCAACCGGGCGAGCAGCAGCAGAGCTGAGCGCGACACGGAAGGTGATGGCGATGTCAGGGCAGCAGCCGCGGACACTGTTCGACAAGATCTGGGACGCACATGTCGTCGAGACGCTGCCGGATGGCACGGCGCTGCTCTACATCGACCTCCACCTCACGCATGAGGTGACGACGCCGCAGGCCTTCGACGGCCTGCGCGCGGCGGGGCGCAAGGTGCGCCGGCCGGATGCGACGCTCGCGGTGGTGGACCACAACATCGCCACCGACGAATCGCGCCGCACCGGCATCGTCGATCCGGAGAGCCGGCTGCAGGTCGAGACGCTGGAGAAGAACGTCAAGGAGTTCGGCGTTCCTTACATCCCGCTGCTCGACGAGCGGCAGGGCATCGTGCATGTCATCGGGCCCGAGCTCGGCCGGTCGCTGCCCGGCATGACGATCGTCTGCGGCGACAGCCACACGAGCACGCACGGCGCGATGGGCGCGCTCGCCTTCGGCATCGGCACGTCGGAGGTGGAGCACGTGCTGGCGACGCAGACCCTGCTGCAGAAGCCGGCCAAGAACATGCGCGTGCTGGTCGAGGGCAACCTCGCCTTCGGCTGCACCGCCAAGGACATCATCCTGGCGATCATCGGCAAGATCGGCACGGCGGGCGGCACGGGCCACGTGATCGAGTATGCGGGCGATACGATCCGCGCGCTCGACATGGCCGGGCGCATGACGGTGTGCAACATGTCCATCGAGGCCGGCGCGCGCGCCGGCATGATCGCGCCGGACGAGACCACCTTCGAGTACATCCGGCGCACGCCCTACGGCCCGAAGGGCGAGATGTTCGATCGCGCCGTCGCCTGGTGGCGCACCCTGCCTTCCGACCCCGGCGCGCGGTTCGACAAGGAGGTGCGCCTCGCCGCGCACGACATCGCGCCGCAGATGACCTGGGGCACCAACCCGGAGGCGGTGCTGCCGATCACCGGCACCGTGCCGAACCCGGAGGACGAGCCCGACGAGGCGAAGCGCGCGCAGATGCGCCGCATGCTGGAGTACATGGGCCTGACGCCGGGGCAGCGGCTCACCGACCTCAAGGTTGATGTCGTCTTCATCGGCTCCTGCACCAACAGCCGGATCGAGGACATCCGCGCCGCCGCCGCCATCGCCAAGGGCCGCAAGGTGGCCGAGGGCGTGCGGGCGATGGTCGTCCCCGGCTCGGGCCTGGTGAAGAAGCAGGCCGAGGCGGAGGGGCTCGACCGCATCCTGCGCGAGGCCGGGTTCGAGTGGCGCGAGGCGGGCTGCTCCATGTGCCTCGGCATGAACCCGGACAAGCTGACGCCGGGGCAGCGCTGCGCCAGCACCTCGAACCGCAATTTCGAGGGGCGCCAGGGGCCCGGCGGCCGCACCCACCTCGTCTCGCCCGCCATGGCGGCGGCGGCGGCGATCGCCGGCCACTTCGCCGATGTGCGCGACTACCAGCCGAAGGAGGCGCTGTCGTGAAGCCCTTCACCACGCTGACAGGGATCGCCGCGCCGCTGCCCAAGGCGAATGTCGATACCGACCAGATCATCCCGGCGCGCTTCCTCAAGGCCATCACGCGCTCGGGCTTCGGCAAGAACCTGTTCGCGAACTTCCGCTACCGGGAGGACGGGTCGGAGAACCCCGACTTCGTCCTCAACCAGGAGCCTTACCGCAAGGCGGAGATCCTGATCGCCTTCGAGAATTTCGGCTGCGGCTCCTCGCGCGAGCATGCGCCCTGGGCGCTGCTCGATTTCGGCATCCGCTGCATCATCGCGCCGGACTTCGCGGACATCTTCCACAACAACTGCTTCAAGAACGGCATCCTGCCGGTGAAGCTGCCGCGCGAGATCTGCGAGAAGCTGATGGACGACGCGCGGATGGGCGGCAATGCCCGTCTGACCGTGGACCTCGAGCGCCAGGTCGTGGTGCGGCCGAACGGCGAGGAGATCCCGTTCCAGGTGGACCCGCTGCGCCGCCACCTGCTGCTCAACGGCCTCGACGACATCGGCCAGACACTGCAGCACGCGCCGGCGATCGACGCCTTCGAGGCGAAGCAGCGCGCCGCGCAGCCCTGGCTCTACGCCTGACCACGACGCCCTGAGGGAACGCAATGGCAGCCAACAAGAAGCTCCTGGTCCTCCCCGGCGACGGGATCGGGCCCGAGGTGATGCGCGAGGTGATGCGCGTCATCGACTGGCTCGACCGTCGCCGCGCGGTCACCTTCGACCTGGAGGAGGGCCTGGTCGGCGGCGCCGCCATTGACGCCGAGGGCGCGCCGATCTCCGACGCCACGGTCGCCAAGGCCAAGGCGGCCGACGCGGTGCTGTTCGGCAGCGTCGGCGGGCCGAAATGGGACGGGCTGCCCTTCGAGCAGCGCCCGGAGCTCGGCATCCTGCGGCTGCGCAAGGAACTGGGCCTGTTCGCCAATCTGCGCCCCGCGATCGTGCTCGACGCCCTGGCCGATGCCTCCTCGCTCAAGAAGGAGCTGGTCCAGGGCCTCGACATCATGATCGTGCGCGAGAGCACGGGCGGCATCTATTTCGGCGAGCCGCGCGGCATCGAGACCATGCCCGACGGCAAGCGCCGCGGCGTGGACACCGAGGTGTACACCGAGGACGAGATCGCCCGCGTCGCCCGCATCGCCTTCGAGCTGGCGCGCAAGCGGAGCAACAAGCTCTGCTCGGTGGAGAAGGCGAACGTCATGCAGTCCGGCCGCCTCTGGCGCGCCGTCGTCAGCGAGGTCGGCAGGAACGAGTTCCCCGACGTCGAGCTGACCCACATGTACGCCGACAATTGCGCGATGCAGCTCGCCTCGCGGCCGAAGCAGTTCGACGTGATCGTCGCCTCCAACCTGTTCGGCGACCTGCTCTCCGACCTGGCGGCGGCGCTGACCGGATCGCTCGGCATGCTGCCCTCGGCGACCCTCGGCGCGCCGGATTCCACCGGGCGGCGCCACGCGCTGTACGAGCCCGTGCACGGCTCCGCCCCGGACATCGCCGGCAAGGGCATCGCCAACCCCTGCGCGCAGATCCTCTCCTTTGCGATGCTGCTGCGCTGGTCCTTCGGCATGGAGGAGGAGGCCCGCCTGGTCGAGCGCGCAGTCGAGCGCGTTCTCGCGGGCGGCCTGCGCACCGCCGACATCATGCAGCCCGGAATGGCGCGCGTCGGCACCACGGTGATGGGCGAAGCGGTGGTGCGGGAACTGGAGAAGCTTAGCGCTTGATACGAGGGCGCGGGGGTTGCGGAGCGCGATCGGCTCCGCTATTTCCCCGGCCTCACGGCGGGCGGCGGAAGCCGCGGCCGGTTTGGGCGCCCGTAGCTCAACTGGATAGAGCATCAGACTACGGATCTGAGGGTTGGGGGTTCGAATCCTCCCGGGCGCGCCAATCCAATCAAGCACTTAGACGGTAATCAGCCTCGCACGGACCCGCTCCGCGGCGGTTGCGGACCCGCCACGGACCCCGCCAGCGCTCATCGGCGTCGCCGAGAGCCCGTGCGCTGGCGCTGCTCCTCCAGCCGCGCGGCCTCGAGCTTCTCCAGCGGCACCAAGCGTCCGGCGCGCACCTCCGCCGCGTTCGCCTCCGCCTCGCGCGCGAGCTCATCGGTCCAAGCATCACGTCGCGGCGCCATCGCATCGGCCGGTGGGATGGGCTGCGGAGGCGGCCCGCCGCTCACTACCACCTCCGGCGGCGCGCCCAGGACCGCCGCGGCGTCGATGTGGCGAAGACGATCTACACGGCGACGCCGGGCCCTGACGGCGCCCGCTCGCCGCCCACTACGCCCGCGATCTCCAGCACCGACCGCGCGGGATGACGCGATCCCGGGTGCTCTTGGCCG
>JADGHI010000163.1 GCA_019689515.1 Acetobacteraceae bacterium
GCCGCAGGCCGCGCCCATGCCGGCGATGGCCCCGCCGGCTCCGCCCGCCGCGCCGGCGGTTGCGGAGGCCTCGGCCGGGCGGGTCGCTTTCGCCCTCCCGGAGCCGGTCTCGATCCGCAGTGGCGAGACGGCGAACGTGCCCTTCCTCGATGTCCGCCTGCCGGCGGAGCGGATCTGGTGGGTGCAGGACCTCTCGGCCCGGCATCCGCTCCAGGCGGTGCGCATCCGCAACACGACGCCGCACACCCTGCCGGACGGGCTCGCCACCGTGTACGGCACCGAGGGGGCGGAGGCGGGCGGCTTCCTCGGCGATGCCGAGATCCGCGCCTTGCCGCCGGGCGATGCGCGCATCCTGGCCTTCGCGCGCGACCGCGACGTGCTGATGACCAGCTCCGGCAGCACGGCGGAGGAGCCGCGCCGGGTGGCGCTGCGCCGCGGCTTCGTGGACGTCGAGTTCCTCGCCCTGCGCGAATCGGCGCTCGCGGTGGACCCGAGGGGCGCGCGCGGGAAGCTCGTGGTGGACCTGCCGCGCCGCAACGGCGAGCGGCCGCGCTTCACCGTGGCCTCGGAGGGCGATTACGGCCTGCGGCACGAAGCGATGCTGGACGGCTCCCCGGCCACGCTGCGCTTCGTGTGGGAACGCAGCTACGTCCGCCAGATGCCGCTCTGGGACCCGGCGCTCGGCGACCCGATCATCCTGCGCTGGCGCGACATCGACGTGGAGCGCGAGGCGCGGCGCCTGCCGGGCGGGCCGGGCACGCTCGAGGCGCTGCGGACCGTGCTGGAGCGCCTGCCCGCCGATGCCCCGGGCCGCGCGGCGCTGGAGGCGATGGTCAACGACCTGGGCGAGGCGCGCAAGCTGCTCGACGCCTTCCGCGCGCGGCGCCGCGCCTACGTCACCGCCGAAGCGGCGCTCGAACGGGCGCGCCGCGCGGCGGAGGACCGCACCGGGGCGGAGCGCGAGGAAGCGCGGCGCCGCCTCAACCGCGCCTCGGTCGAGGCGGAGCAGGCCGGCGCCGCGGCCGATGCGGCCTGGGAGGCGTGGCAGCGCGCGGTGCAGCGGATCGTCGCGCGCGGCGGTTAGGGCGGGGGCAGGCAGCGGAACCCGGCCCGCCGGCCGCCTGCGCCGCCCGCCGCTTCACTCCGGCCGCACGCCGGCGTCGCGCAGCACCTGCTGGCTCCGCGCCGCGTCCTCGCGGACGAAGGCCTCCAGCGCCTCGGGCGAGGCGAGCTCGGGGCGACGCTCGATGGCGAGCTCGGTCAGGCGCGGCTCGATGCGCACCATCGCCTCGTTGAAGGCCGCGTTGAGCGCGGCGATGGCGGCCGGCGGGGTGCGTGCGGGGGCGAAGGCGGCGACCCAGGCCGCGGCGGACCAGGCGGGCAGGCCGGCCTCGCTGGCCGAGGGGACCTCGGGCAGGACCGCGCTGCGGCTCGCTCCCGCCACCGCGATCGGGCGCACCGTGCCGCCGCGGATGTGCCCGACCGCGGAGGCGACGGGATCGATGCACATGTGCGCCTCGCCGGCGATCACCGCCTGCATGGCCGGGCCACCGCCCCGGTACTGCACCATCTGGACTTCCGCCTTGGCGGCGGCGCGGAACACCTCGCTCGCCAGGTGGTTGGCGCTGCCGATGCCGGCGGAGGCGAAGTTCACCCGCCCGGCATTGGCGCGCAGCCAGTCGAGCAGCGACCGCATGTCGGTCACCGGCAGGCGCAGATTGACCACGAGCACCTGCGGGATCCGCCCGAGATGCGCCACCGCGGCGAAGTCGCGGATGACGTCGAAGGGCATGCGCGCCACCAGCGCCGGCGCGATGACATGGGCGTTGGAATGGATGAGGATGGTGTGCCCGTCCGGCGCGGCCTTCGCCACCGCCTCCGAGCCGATGAGCCCGGCCGCGCCGCCCGGACGGTTCTCGATCACAAAGGGCTGGCCGAGCAGGGTGCCGGCGGCCTCGGCGACGACGCGGGCGACGACGTCGGTCGCGCCGCCGGGGGCGAAGGGCACGATGGCGCGCACCGGGCGGTCCGGCCTCCAGGGCGGCGGGGCGGCCGCCTGTCCGGCGGTCGCGGCGGCCGCCGGCGGCAGCATCAGGGCAGGGGCGAGGAGCAGGGCACGACGACGGCGGTCCATTGGCGTTGCCTCCCGGTGTGTGGGCGGACGCCCTTGGCGTTCGGCGCCCGTGCGGCAGCTATGACAGCGCCGTGCGAAGCACGCCAGCGGCCCGCGCATGTGGCTGCGCGGCGTGATGGCCGGCCGGGGGCCGCCCGTGCCTTGCCAGCGCCGCCCGTCACGCCTAAGCCGCACGGCGCCAGCGATACCGCAATGGAACGGATGCCGCCGATGACCGCGACCGCCGCCGAGGATCACGCCGAGATCCGTGAGGAGGTGCGCAAGCTCTGCGCCCGCTTTCCGGGGGAATACTGGCGCGAGCTCGATCGCGAGCGTGGCTATCCGACCGAGTTCGTGCGCGCGCTGACCGAGGCCGGCTACCTCGCCGCGCTGATCCCGGAGGAGTATGGCGGGGCCGGCCTGCCGCTCTCCGCCGCCGCGGCGATCCTCGAGGAGATCCAGCACTCGGGCGGCAACGCCGCGGCCTGCCACGCGCAGATGTACATCATGGGCACCATCCTCCGGCACGGATCGGAGGAGCAGAAGCGCCGCTACCTGCCCAAGATCGCGAGCGGCGAGCTGCGCCTGCAGGCCTTCGGCGTCACCGAGCCGACCAGCGGCACGGACACCACCGCGCTCCGCACCACGGCGCGGCGCGAGGGCGACAAGTACATCGTCAACGGCCAGAAGATCTGGACCAGCCGCGCCGAGCACTCCGACCTGATGCTGCTGCTCGCCCGCACCACGCCGCGCGAGCAGGTGAAGCGCAAGACGGAGGGGCTCTCGACCTTCATCGTGGACATGCGCGCGGCGCTCGGGAAGGGGCTCACCATCCGCCCGATCCGCACCATGATGAACCACAACACCACCGAGGTGTTCTTCGACAACGTCGAGATCCCGGCGGAGAACCTGGTCGGCGAGGAGGGCAAGGGCTTCCGCTACATCCTCGACGGCATGAATGCCGAGCGGCTGCTGATCGCGGCCGAGTGCATCGGCGACGCCAAGTGGTTCATCGAGAAGGCCGTCGCCTACGCCAAGGAGCGCGTGCTGTTCGGCCGCCCGATCGGCCAGAACCAGGGCGTGCAGTTCCCGATCGCGCGCGCCTACGCGCAGATGCGCGCGGCCGAGGCGATCGTGCACAAGGGCCTGCGCAAGTTCGAGGCCGGCGAGAATTGCGGCGAGGAGGCGAACATGGGGAAGATGCTCGCCGCCGAGGCGAGCTGGGCCGCCGGCGAGGCCTGCATCCAGACCCATGGCGGCTTCGGCTTTGCCGAGGAGTACGACATCGAGCGCAAGTTCCGCGAGACGCGGCTCTACCAGGTGGCGCCGATCAGCACGAACCTGATCCTGAGCTATCTCGGCGAGCATGTGCTCGGCCTGCCGAGGAGTTACTGAGATGGCCGGCGGCAAGCCCCTTGCGGGCCTCCTCGTCGTCTCCATGGAGCAGGCGGTCGCCGCGCCGCTCTGCTCGATGCGCCTCGCCGATGCCGGCGCGCGGGTGATCAAGATCGAGCGCGCCGAGGGCGACTTCGCCCGCGGCTACGACAAGGCGGCGAAGGGGCAGTCGAGCTACTTCGTCTGGCTGAACCGCGGCAAGGAGAGCGTCTGCCTCGACATCAAGAAGCCCGAGGACAAGGCGCTGCTGGAGCGGATGCTGTCGCGGGCCGACGTGTTCATCCAGAACCTCGCCCCCGGCGCCATGGCCCGCGCCGGCTTCGGCAGCGAGGCGTTGCGGGAGCGCTACCCCCGCCTGATCACCGTGGACATCTCCGGCTACGGCGAGACCGGCGAGTACGCGCAGATGAAGGCCTACGACCTGCTCGTGCAGGCCGAATCCGGCCTGTGCAGCGTCACCGGCCGCCCCGAGGGGCCGGGCCGCGTCGGCGTCTCCGCCTGCGACATCGCCTGCGGCATGAACGCCCACGCCGCGGTGCTGGAGGCGCTGATCGAGCGGGGGATCACCGGCCGCGGCAAGGGCATCGCCGTCTCGCTCTTCGACGGCATGGCGGACTGGATGAACGTGCCCCTGCTGTTCTACGAGGGCACCGGCAAGGCGCCGGAGCGCATGGGCCTCGCCCACCCCTCGATCTGCCCCTACGGCGCCTTCCCCACCAAGGACGGCGCGCTGGTGCTGATCTCGATCCAGAACGAGCGCGAATGGGTCGAGTTCTGCGCGAAATTCCTCCTCCAGCCCGACCTGCCGCAGCGTCCCGGCTTCCGCCTCAACGTCGAGCGGGTCGAGAACCGCGCGATGGTGGACGCGCATGTCGCCGAGACCTTCGCCGCCCTGACGCGCGAGGAGTGCGCGCAGCGCCTGCGTGCGGCCAACACCGCCTTCGGCTTCGTCAACGACGTCGCCGGCCTCGCGCGCCATCCGGCGCTGCGGCGGATCACGGTGGAGACGCCGAACGGCCCGGTGGAGGTCGCCGCCCCGGCCGCGCGGTTCAGCGACGGCGCCCGCAGCTACGGCCCCGTGCCTGCGCTCGGCGAGCATACCGAGCGTGTGCGGGCCGAATTCGCCGCCTGACGAGCGCCCCGAGGGCGTCGGCGCGGCGATTCACCGCCGCGCCGTGCCCCTGCGCTGGGCATCGCGGCCGCCGCCGGGCGGTGCCTCCGCCATCTCGACCACATGGACCGCCCGGCCGGAGATGGTGATCGGCGTGGCGCGGTAGGCGTCCAGCCCGCGCCCCGTCGCGCGCCCTCCGCCTCGCCCGCCGCTGCCGCGGTCGAGCAGCAGGACCTGCGCCCGCTCCGAACGGTTGGACAGCGACAGGGCCCGCAACTGGAAGCCGTTCATCAAGGTTGCCGCTTCCTGCGCGGCGATGCGGTCGCGCACCGCGGTGCCCGACGTCACCTCGGCAAGGGCGGAGCGAACGCCGCCCTGGCCGGCCCGCGTCCGTGCCCAGGCCTGTGCCATTTCGTCGCCGATCGTGTAGGGCCGCCGCTGCTCCTCCGGCCAGGCGGCGAGCACCCGCGCCCGATAGGCTTCGGCCCTTTCCGGCGTCTGGGAGTGGTAGTGCGCCGCGGCCCAGGTCCAGTCCCGCCGGGTGGCGTAGAGCTCCTTCAGGAAGCGCGCCGCGTAGCGGGCATTGGCGACCGGGTCGAAGGCCTCCTCGAGCGAGGCGAAGGCGTTCGGGTGGTGGTGCAGGTTGATCTGCAGGCAGCCGACGTCGATCAGCCGCACGCCCCGGGCCTGAAGCTGCCGCACATGGGCAATCGCTTCCTCCTTGGTGGCGAAATGGCGTCCCTCGCCCTCGGCGTTGACGGTCCAGGGCCAGGGGCCGAACACGCCGGTCGCCGGATCGCGCCGGCCTGACTCGACCCGCCCGATCGCGTGCAGGAGCTGCGGCGGCAGGCCGTGGCTCCGCTCGGCAAGCTGGATCGCGGCACGGCACAGCTGGACCGGGTCCGCTGCCGCCGGGCCGGGGGCGGTCCGGGCGAGGGCCGGCCGCTCGGCCAGGGGCAGCAGGAGGAGCGCACCAATGGCGATGCTCTTGATCCTGCTGGCGCGACGGAACGCAGGGGGTGACGTCTCGGCCATCGGACTCCCTGTCTTGCAACCGAGAAGGCAGCAACCGGCATGCCAAGCCGGCCGCCTTCCCGGGCCGAGCCATGCATTATCATCCATTGTGCACTGCAAAAAAGCACTTGCGGGCGGGCAGCGAGATCCCTATCTTGTGCGCCGCAGCAAGGCGGTTCGCCGCGGCGCTGCATTCTTGGACGTTTCCTCCCTAAACTCGGCGGTGCCTTCGGGCACCGCCTTTTTTTTCGATCAACGAAGATATGACCAGTCGGCCGAGGTGAGGTGCCTGATCAGGCGGGTCAGGTCGCGCTGCAGCGCCGTGAAGCCAGGACGGCGCTCGATCCGGATCTCGTCCATGTAGAGGGTGCGGGCCACCTCGATCTGCAGCGCGTGCACCCCCTCGCGCGGCCGGCCATAGTGGCGGGTGACGTAGCCCCCGGCATAGGGATCGTTGCGCCGGACGCGGTAGCCGAGGCCGATCAGCGCTTCCTCCACCAGCCGGGTCGCGCGCGGGGCGCAGGCCGTGCCGTGCGCATCACCGAGGACGAAGTCCGGCGGCGCGGCGGCCTGGGCCGGGTGGGTCGGCATGGAGTGGCAGTCGATCAGCAGGCAGCAGCCGAACCGGGCCTTGGTCTCGGCGATCAGCCCGGCCAGGGCGTCGTGGTAGGGCTGCCAGCAGCGATGGATGCGCGCCTCGGCCTCGGCGAAGGCGAGCTTGCGGCGATAGACCGGCTCTCCGGTCGCCACCACCCGGGCGATGGTGCCGAGCCCGGCACCGACTCGCGGGCTGCCGGTGTTGACCCAGGCGGGCAGCGGCTCCTCGAACATCGCCGGGTCGAGCTCCCAGGGCTCGCGGTTCACGTCGCAGAAGACGCGCGGGAAGGTGGCGGCGATCAGCGGCGCGCCAAGCGCGGGCGCGGCGGAGAACAGCTCGTCGACGAAGCTGTCCTCGCTGCGGCGCAAGGCTAGCGGGTCGAGCCGCGAAGCGGCAACGAATTCCGGCGGGTATTCGGCCCCGGAGTGAGGGGAGGCGAAGACGATCGGCGCCGCCTGCCGTTCCGGACGGCGCAGGAGGACGGGGGGCGCCCAATCCGCCGGGCCGGGCGAGGCGCTCAGGTCGGCAGGGGTTACGGGCGACGGCAGATCCATGGTCGTCGCCGGACCAAACCACAGTCCGCCGGGGCTGTCACGCGGCGGCACGCGGCCCTTGCCGCGCCTCGGGGCGGAGCTGCCGGCATCGTGCATCGGCGGAGGATAGGGCGGGCGGATGGACGGGCCGTGCCTCTCGCCGGTGCAAGGCCGGGCGCATGAGCGGGGGCGTGCTCGCCCCATCGCAAATGCCGCAAGGGAAGTGCAGGAACCGCCGTCGGCGCGCTCCGCTTCGGTTGGCGCGGGGGCCGCACCTCCCCCCGCTCGCGCACCCGCCGGGGCACAGACGCGGCGTTTCCGTCGCGCGACGGGCGCGAGGGCACCGGCCGGTGCGATGATGCGCCGGCTGCCGCTCCGGCTAGGCCGAGCGGAATGCGAATCCGTCAGAATGTGGTTGCGGACGGCGGCGGGCGAGCAGGGCGCGGCCCTTGGGGGTAGCGACCACGAGCAGGGCGCCGCCGCCGCTGGGCTCGCAGGCGATGAGGCCGCCTTCCAGCGCATCCTCCCAGACCGTCAGACGTGGACAGGAGGTGCGCCATGCCTCGATCACCTCGCCATAGGGGCGCGGCGTGCCGGCCACCCATTCGACAAGGTCGAGGACGAGAGAATCGATCGGCGTGGCCATCCTCGGCTCCTCCGCATCCATGGAGGACCGCACCTGGCTCGTGGCCTGTCGGCACGGCGGCACGCGGCCGGGACCTCGCCAGCAGCCAGATGCGTTGTTCCCAACTTAGGCGCCCGCAATCCTGCCCGCCAAGGTCCTGGGTAAGCGGCGGGCGAGGGCCCGTCCCGAGCATCGAGGTGTGAGGGACCGCCATGGGCCCGATCCACGCTGCCCACCTGTGCAACCAGTCGTGCGCGGAGTCAGAGCAGGTTCACCACGTGGCCGAACCAGGTTCGCCGCGTTCCACGACCGGATCTTCAGGCCGACGGCGCAGCCCCACCGGCATGACGGAGGGCAGGGGCTGGGCAAGCTGCGAGCGAGGGTTCGGATGCGCGAAGCCAGGGTTGCTCCGGCCGTGGAGCGGAGCTAAGAGGCCCGTCCGGACCGGGCGCGTAGCTCAGCGGGAGAGCGCCCCCCTGACACGGGGGAGGTCAGAGGTTCAATCCCTCTCGCGCCCACCATCC
>JADGHI010000164.1 GCA_019689515.1 Acetobacteraceae bacterium
GTGGGGGGTGGAGCTCGGGAAGCAGCTCGCCGGGCCGATCGGGAAGGAGCTGGCGGAGGGCAAGGTGCGCGCGGGGGCGCATGACGGCTCGACGGCGGGGTTGCTGGAGGCGATCCGGCAGGCGCAGGAGCCACCCCCGGCGGCGTGATGCAGCCCGGACGGCGAGGCGCTGCCGGAGGCGATCGTCTGCGACTTACCGCGCACCGCGCTCGTCCTCGCCGGAGCCCGGCGGCTCGGCAACCTGCGCGGCCAGCACGTGCTGCCCTTCCGCGGCATCAAGCTCCGGATCGACTACAACCGCGAGCACCAGCCGCGCTGGCGTGCGATCCGCGACGGGGTGATCGCCCTGCTCAAGTCCTTCGTGGTCGCCGATGCCGAAACCCGCCGAAGGCCCCTGCAGCGCGAGGCTGACCCGCCGCACCTCCACGACTAGGATGCGTCGCGCCCACCCGGCCGTCGCAGCCCCCAGGAGTCCGCCGCCATGGACGCCCTCGCCCTGCCGCCCGTCATCCGCCTGCATCCCGAGGACGGCGTAGTGATCGCCCGCGTCGCCCTGCCGCCCGGAACGCCGGTGGCGGACGGCGTGCGGGTGGGCGAGCGGCGCATCCCGCCCGGCCACAAGGTCGCCCTCCGGCCGCACGCGAAGGGCGAGCCGATCCGCCGCTACGGCCAGATCATTGGCTTCGCGACCCATCCCATCGCGCCGGGCGAGTGGGTGCATACGCACAATTGCGGCATGGGCGACTTCGCCAAGGACTACGCCTTCGGCGTGGATGCGCGCCCGACCGAATATGTCCCCGTCCCCGCCACCTTCCAGGGCATCCGCCGCGCCGACGGGCGCGTGGCGACGCGCAACTACATCGGCATCATCACCAGCGTGAACTGCTCGGCGCATGTCGCGGAGCTGATCGCGCGGCAATTCGAGCGAAACCCGATCACCGGCGAGGACCCGCTCGCCGCCTGGCCGAATGTGGACGGCGTGGTGGCGCTGACCCACAAGACCGGCTGCGGCATGACCATGGGCGAGCCGCTGAAGCTGCTCCGCCGCACCCTCGCCGGCTATGCGCGGCACCCGAACTTCAGCCATGTCATCGCGATCGGCCTCGGCTGCGAGGTCAACCAGCTCGGCCCGATGCTGGAGGAGCAGCGCCTCGCGGGCCGCCTGCGCAGCATGGACATCCAGGAGCGCGGCGCGCGCGCCACCATCGAGGCCGGCATGGCCTTCGTGCGCGAGGTGCTGGACGAGGCGAACGCCGTGCGGCGCGAGACCGTGCCGGCGAGCGAGCTGACCGTCGCGCTGCAATGCGGCGGCTCGGACGGCTATTCGGGGATCACGGCCAATCCCGCGCTCGGCGCGGCGAGCGACCTCCTGGTGCGGCACGGCGGCACGGTGATCCTCTCCGAGACACCGGAGACCTACGGCGCCGAGCACCTGCTGACGCGGCGCGCGGTGAGCCGCGAGGTCGGCGAGAAGCTCGTCGCGCTGATGCGCTGGTGGGAGGACTACACGGCGCGCACGGGCGCGGAGATGGATGCCAACCCCTCGCCGGGCAACAAGGCGGGCGGGCTGACGACGATCCTGGAGAAGTCGCTCGGCGCGATGGCGAAGGCGGGCACGACGAACCTGGTCGAGGTGTACCGCTACGCCGAGCCGGTGACGGCCAAGGGCTTCGTCTTCATGGACACCCCGGGCTACGACCCGGTGGCGGCAACGGGGCAGGTCGCGGGCGGCGCCAACCTGGTCTGCTTCACCACCGGCCGCGGCAGCGTGTTCGGCTGCAAGCCCGCGCCCTCGATCAAGCTCGCCACCAACACGCCGATGTACGAGCGCATGCGCGAGGACATGGACGTGAACTGCGGCACGATCCTCACCGGCGAGGAGACGGTGGCGCAGTGCGGCGAGCGGATCTTCGACCTGATGCTGCGCGTCGCAAGCGGCGAGAAGACGAAGAGCGAGGCGCTCGGCTTCGGCGGCGCGGAATTCGCGCCTTGGATGATCGGCGCGACGATGTAGGCGGCGGGCGGCCCGGCGCCCGCTCGGTGGTGGCCGCGCTTCGCCTTCATCGCGGCCTGGAGGGGCAGCGGAAGCGCGCTCCCTCCACCAACTTGCCGCGGAGGTCGCGGTGGTTGCGGTTCCACCGACGATGGTGTCCTGGTCGTTGGTCCAGCGGTCCAACCCGACCTGTTGGAGGGATCGGCCCGGCCGTCCGCGATGACGCGCTGCTTGCGGAGGCCGGCCTCTCCGTCGGGCGGTGGGGCGGACACGGTGGCGCACCAGCCACCGTGCCCCCCGAGCGATCAGCGCCCGCCCCGTGCGCCCTGTCCCGCCGCCGGCCGCGACTGCTGCTGAGGCTGCGGCCGCAACGCGGCTTCCAGCTCGTCGATGCGGGTGATGGTGAAGTGCAGGTAGCAGGCGGCGCGCTCCACCGGTGCGCGCTCGCCGAGGCTCTGGGAGGTGCCGACGAAGTCGCAGTGCCGCTGACGGTAGGCGGCCCAGGCCGCCTGCACCTCGCCGAAGGCGGCGCCGCGCTCGGCCGGCTCCATCGCAGCCTGGAGCTGCTCCACCGCCTGGTTCATCCGCTGCTCGAGCGCCGCGTTCTGCCGGTCCAGGCAGTCCATGTAGCGCGGCACCTCGCGCACCGTGCCGATGCAGCCGCGCATCTCGCGATCGACCGTGGCGGCGAGGCTCTCCGTCCGGGCCTGCGCCGACCGGCGCTGCTGCTGCGCCGGCGCCGGCTGCGCCGCGGCGACGAGGAGGCCGATCACCGCCGCGACGGCCGCCGCCGGGCGGCCCATCCCCGTCCTGCGAATGACAGTCGCCCTCATTCCGCCGCCACCACCCGCTGCACCTGCTCGCCCAGCCCGGCGATGCCGAGCCGCATCGTCTGCCCCGGCTTGAGGAACACCGGCGTCGGCTTCTTGCCCAGGCCCACGCCCGGCGGCGTGCCGGTGCTGATCACGTCGCCCGGATGGAGCGTGATGCACTGGCTCACATAGCTCACCAGCTTCGCCACGCCGAAGATCATGGTGCGCGTCGAGCCGTCCTGCATCCGCTGCCCATCCACGTCGCAGAACATCGCGAGGTTCTGCGGGTCCGGCACCTCGTCCTTGGTGACCAGCCAGGGGCCGAGCGGACCGAAGGTGTCGAAGCCCTTGCCCTTGTCCCAGGTGCCGCCGCGCTCGAGCTGCCATTCGCGCTCGGAGACGTCGTTGCAGATCGTGTAGCCGGCGACGTAGTCCAGCGCCTGCGCCTCGGAGACGTACCGCGCCGTCCGGCCGATGACGATGGCGAGCTCCACCTCCCAGTCCGTCTTGGTCGAGCCGCGCGGGATGACGACGTCGTCGTTCGGGCCGCACAGCGCGCCGAGCGACTTGAGGAAGACGATCGGCTCCTTGGGGATTGCGGCGCCGGTCTCCGCCGCGTGGTCGGCGTAGTTGAGGCCGATGCAGACGAAATTCGTCATCCCCGCGACCGGCGGGCCGAGCCGCGGATTGCCGGACACCTGCGGCAGCGACGCCGGGTCGAGCGCGGCGAGCCGCGCCAGCCCCTCCGGCGACAGCGCCTCGCCCTTGAGGTCGGCGATCACGCCGGAGAGGTCGCGGATCGCGCCCGCGGCATCGAGCATCCCCGGCTTCTCCTGCCCCTTCGGGCCGTAGCGCAGCAGCTTCATGGGTGGATGTCCCCCTCAGTTCCGGTCAGTTCGTCCAGCCGCCATCGATAACGACGGCCTGCGCCGTCATGAAGGCGCTCTCGTCGGAGGCGAGATAGACGGCGAGCGCCGCGATCTCCTCCGCCTGCGCGAGCCGGCCCAGCGGCTGGCGCGCGACGAAGGCGGCGCGCGCCTGCTCCACGCCCCCGGCCTCTCCCGCATTGGCGGCGATGCGCTCGGCGAGGGAGGGCGTGTCCACCGTGCCCGGGCAGATGCAGTTGCAGCGGATGCCGCGCGCGACGAAATCCGCCGCGACGCTCTTCGTCAACCCGATCACGGCGGCCTTCGTCGTGCCATAGACGAAGCGGTTGGCCACGCCCTTCACGCTGGAGGCGGCGGAGGCCATGTTGATGATGCTGCCGCCGCGCCGGCGCTCCAGCATCCCCGGCAGGAAGGCGCGGATGGTGCGCGCCATGGACCGCACATTCAGGTCGAAGGCGAGGTCCCACTCCTCCTCGGTCCAGCTCAGCACCGTGTTCTGGTGCACGAAGCCGGCGCAATTGAACAGCACGTCGACCGGGCCGGCCTCCCTCGCCGCCGCCTCGATCGCCGCGGCGTCGCGCACATCGAGCTGCGCGGTAACGAGGCCCGGCCGCGCCGCGCCGAGATCGGCGAGCTTCGCGGCATCCACGTCGGTTGCGATCACCTCCGCGCCCTCCGCGGCGAAGGCGAGCGCAGTGGCACGGCCGATGCCCTGGCCGGCCGCCGTCACGAAGCACCGCTTGCCAGCAAGCCTGCCGGCCATCCGCTTCCCTCCCCCGGGCCCGCCTGCCGGCCCGTCCGTCCGCCCGCTGTAGTGGCGCGCCCGCCGGCGCGTCAACTCAATGGTTGTGCCGACTCTCGCCGCGGGTCTCGAGGATGTTGAGGTACATCGTCGCCGGCTCCAGGCACATGCCGGTGCCGAGCTGCCCGACCAGGCTGCGGAAGATCTCCTCCCAGGGCGTCTTGTTGAGGAGCTCCGGCGGCCGCCACGCCCGCCGTCGTGCGGCGAGTTCGTCATCGGGAATCAGCACGTCCACGCGGCGCGCCTTGAGGTCGATGCGGATCGGATCGCCGGTCTTCAGCAGTGCGAGCCCGCCACCAACCGCAGCCTCCGGCGTCACGTTGAGGATCGAGGGGCAGCCGGAGGTGCCGCTCTGCCGCCCGTCGCCCATGGTCGGCAACGCCTCGATCCCGGCTTTGATCAGCGCCGCCGGCGGCTGCATGTTCACCACCTCCGCGCTGCCCGGATAGCCGACAGGACCGCAATTGCGGATCACCAGCACGGTGCGCTCGTCGATGCCGAGGCTCGGGTCCTCGATGCGGGCGTGGTAGTCCTCCGGCCCCTCGAAGACGACGACCTTGCCCTCGAACACGTCGGGCGGGTTGGAGAGGAAGCGGCGGCGGAAGGCCTCGTCGATGACGCTCACCTTCATCACCGCGTTGTCGAAGATGTTGCCGGAGAGGATGAGGAAGCCCGCGTTCTGCTTCAGCGGGCGGTCGTAGGGGCGGATCACCTCGCGGTCCGGCTCCCCGACATGCTCCAGATTCTCCGCGACGGTGCGGCCGGTCACCGTCAGTGCGTCGCCGTGCAGCCTGCCGGCGCGCAGCAGCTCGCGCATCACCGCCGGCACGCCGCCGGCGCGGTGGAAGCCCTCGCCGAGGAAGCGGCCTGCCGGCTGGCAGTCCACCAGCAGCGGGACGTCGTGCCCGATGCGCTCCCAGTCCTCGATCGTGAGCTCCACCCCCATGTGGCGCGCGATGGCGATGATGTGCGGCGGGCAGTTGGTGCTCGCGCCGATCGCGCCGGCAAGGACGATGGCGTTCTCGAAGGCCTCGCGCGTCATGATGTCGGAGGGGCGCAGGTTGGCGTGCACCATCTCGACGATGCGCCGGCCCGTCGCGTAGGCCATCTGCCCGCGCTCGCGATAGGGCGCCGGGATGGCGGCGCAGCCCGGCAGGCTCATCCCCAGCCCCTCGGCGAGCGAGTTCATCGAGAGCGCCGTGCCCATGGTGTTGCAGTGGCCGATGCTGGTCGCGCTGGAGGCCACCAGTTCCATGAAGCCTTCGTAGTCCAGCTCGCCGGCGGCGAGCCGCTTGCGCGCCTCCCATACGATGGTGCCGGAGCCGGTCAGCCGGCCCTTGTAGTGCCCGTCCAGCATCGGCCCGCCGGAGAGCACGATCGCCGGGATGTTCACCGTCGCCGCGGCCATCAGGCAGGCGGGCGTGGTCTTGTCGCAGCCCGTCGTCAGCACCACGCCGTCGATCGGGTAGCCGTGCAGCACCTCGACGAGCGAGAGATAGGCGAGGTTGCGGTCGAGCGCCGCAGTCGGGCGCTTGCCGGTCTCCTGGATCGGGTGGATGGGGAATTCCAGCGGGACGCCGCCGGCGTCGCGTACACCTTGCTTGACCCGCTGCGCGAGCTCGATGTGGTGCCGATTGCAAGGGGCGATGTCGCTGCCGGTCTGGGCGATGCCGATGATCGGCCGGCCGGACTGCAACTCGCCGCGCGTCAGGCCGAAGTTTAGGTAGCGCTCGGTGTAGAGCGCCGTCATGCCCGGGTCGTCCGGATCGTCGAACCAGCGCTGGCTGCGTAGCCGGAACGGCCTCTTGGTCTGGTCGTGGTCGTCGAAGGCGGGCATGGCGGGGCCTCCCTTCCCGTCGTCCGGAAGCGTGGATAGGTGCGGCGGCGCGTGTCAACGCCGCATGCCCGGCCCGTCCGCCATCCGGGTTCGCATCAGAGAAGGGGATCGGCCCGCAAGAGTTGCGCCCCGCTCGCCCGCCGGCGACCGCATCCGGTGCGATGACCGGGCAGAACCGGTTGGCGCCGGAACGAACCGCGAGCGGGTCCTGGCCCGGCCCCGTCCCGTGGAGCGCAGGGCGGGTGGGCAGGCAGGCTGGCCGTGCGGCGGCCTCGATGGCGGCAGGCCGCGCTGTGGCGGCATTGCGGACGGCCCGAGGGCCTGGCTCACCGACCCCGTTCCGGAACCGGCCGCCTGCCGGCCGGAACCGCCCCTCGGCGCGGGCCGACGGCGCGGATCGGTCCCGACAGCGCGGTTGACCATCCGCGACGATCGGTGTTCCCTCCGCCGCGCGCTCCCGGCAGAGGGCGGCGTGTGGACCGGCCCACTGCCCGGCCCCACCGCGGTGCCGCGGCCTCGGCCCGTTTTCGCCCCAGACCCGGAGTCGCGCAATCGCGCCTTGCAGGAAGCCTGGATTCACGGCTCCGTTCGGCGCCCGGCGCTGAATATTGCGACTGTTTCGCGAATCGTTTCATCTGTTTCGCACACCCGGCCCGGGCTGGCCGCCATGAAGGGCAGGACGGGAACAGAGGGGGAGAACGTTGCATGGCCGACCAGCCGGAGATCGTCGTCGTGGACGACGAAGAGGCCCTGCGCGACGCCGTCGGTGAATATCTCAGCCGCCACGGCTTCGCCGTGCGCTGCGTGGAGAACGGCGAAAGCATGCGCGCGGCGCTGCGCGAGCGCCCGGCCGATCTCGTCCTCCTCGACATCGCCATGCCCGGCGAGGACGGGCTCTCCATCGCGCGCTCGCTGCGCGGGGGCGAGTTCGGCGACATCGGGATCGTGATGCTGACGGCCGCCGGCGACGTGGTGGACCGCGTCGTCGGGCTGGAGGTCGGGGCGGACGACTACGTGGCCAAGCCCGCCGACCTGCGCGAGCTGCTCGCGCGGCTCCGCGCCGTGCTGCGCCGTCGCGAGGCGGCGCGCCAGGCGGCGCAGCAGGCGGCCGCGGCGGCGCCGGCGGCCTCGGCAACGGCTGGAGGCACGCAGGGCGCCACGGCGCAGGCCACGGCCGCCGCCACCCGCCGCGTCCGCATGGGGCGCACGCAGCTCGACCTCGACGCGCGACGGCTGATCGGCCCGGACGGCAACGAGATCCCGCTCGGGCCGAGCGAATTCGCCCTGCTGCGCGCCTTCGCCGAGCGGCCCGGACGGGTGCTGAGCCGAGAAACGCTGCTCGAACTCGCGCATCCGCGCGGCGAGGAGCATTTCGACCGCTCCATCGACGTCCGCATCGCTCGGATCCGCCGCAAGATCGAAACCATCCCGGACCAGCCGAGCGTGATCAAGACCGTGCGGGGGGCGGGCTATGTCTTCGACCCGACGGCCGAGCGCTGATCGACGCGGCGCCGCGGCGGTGGCGCGGAGCGGGAA
>JADGHI010000165.1 GCA_019689515.1 Acetobacteraceae bacterium
TTCGGCGATGTGCTCCAGGGAGGCCCGCCGCGGCCCGTTCGGGGCAGGGCCGCGGCACCTCGATACCCTGGTGCTGCAGGCTTCAGGGGCTGGCGAGCCGGCCGGCTCCGGGGGCCGCGCTCAATGCAGCAGCGCAGGCTCCATCTCGTGCTGGCGGATCGCAGCCTCAGCGAGTCGGGTGTCCGGCGCGGCGCCGATCGGCGTGCCGTCCGCGGCGTGGATCACCACCGCCGGCGTGCCGTTGACCACGGCGGGGCGGATGTAGGCGATCTCCCCCGCGCCGAAGCGCGCCCAGTCGAGCGGAGACATCGCCCTCATGGCGGCGGCCGAAAGAGCGCGCCAACCCGGGCGCCCCTCCGTATCACGGCCGTCCATGTCCTGGCTGCTCATCGTCTCTTCTCCTTCACTGCACGGCCGTCACTGCGGCCCGCGCGGGGCGTGACACTCTCGGGAGCCCGGATGCGGCCCTCCCGGATCAGCCCCTGCCGATAGTCCCACTCCGGGGTCAGCCCTGCTCGGCACGTCCCTCCACGATCGGCGCCTGGCCGGCGCCGTTGGCCTTGGCGACGATGCGGATGGTCTTCACCCGGCTCTCCGGCTGCGGCCGCCGCAGGTCGATGTGCAGCAGGCCGTTGTCGAGCCAGGCGCCCTCCACCTCGATGCCCTCGGCGAGCACGAAGGCGCGCTGGAACTGCCGCGCGGCGATGCCGCGGTGCAGGAACACGCGCTCCGTCGTGTCCTCCTTCTGCCGGCCGCGGATGACGAGCTGGTTGTCCTCCTGCGTGATCTGCAGGTCGTCCATCGCGAAGCCGGCGACGGCAAGGGTGATGCGGAGCCTGCCCTCGCCCCCGTTCGGGTCGCGGAGCTGCTCGATGTTGTATGGCGGGTATCCGTCCGCGTTCTTGGTCACCCGGTCGAGCATCTGCTCGAGATGGTCGAAGCCGAGGAACAGCGGCGAGCCGAAGAGCGAATGGCGGGTCACGGCGTTTCTGCCCCCTCGTCACGAGCGAAGCACGCCTGCGCGGCGCGTGCCGGCCGGGCGGGCGTCCGGCGGGGCCCGAAGCACCCCGCACGCTTCCGATGTTGGCCGCTGGCGGCGCCGTTGCAAGGGGGTTCCGTGGGGACTACATGCGGGCCACGGGCGCTGCGGCGCCATCGCCGCCATACAGTTCCCCCGATCGCCATGACCGACACCGCCGCCGCACCGCTGCCGATCCTGCTCGTCCCCGACCCGCGCCTGCGCGCGAAGGCACGCCCCGTGGCGCCGGGCGATGGCGAGGCGGTGCGCGCGCTGGTGCCGCGCATGTTCGCCGCGATGTACGCCGCGCCGGGAATCGGCCTCGCCGCGCCGCAGGTCGGGGTTGGACTGCGGCTCGCCGTGGTGGACCTCCAGCCGGATGACAAGCCGGCGCCGATGGTGCTGGTCAACCCGGAGGTGGTCGCGGCGAGCGAGGAGCGGGCGCTGCGCGAGGAGGGCTGCCTCTCCCTCCCCGGCCAGTACGCCGAGGTGGAGCGCCCGGCGCGCGTGAAGGTGCGTTTCCACGACCTGACCGGGGCGAGGCAGGAGATCGAGGCCGACGGCCTGCTCGCCGCCTGCCTGCAGCACGAGATCGACCACCTGGACGGCGTGCTGTTCGTGGACCATCTGAGCCCGCTCAAGCGCAACATGATCCTGCGCAAGCTCGCCAAGGAGCTGAAGGCGAAGGCGCGCGGCGCGGCGTAGCGCGGCCGCGCCGCGGCGGGCGGCGTGCTTGCATGGGATCCGGCGAGGGACGCCGCGATGAGACTGGCCTTCCTGGGCAGCCCCGACTTCGCCGTGCCGGCGCTCCGAGCGCTGGTGGCGGCAGGGCACGAGGTGGCGATGGTGTACGCCCAGCCGCCCCGCCCCGCCGGCCGCGGGCACCGCGAGACGCCCTGCCCGGTGCACCGCGCGGCGCTCGAACTCGGCCTGCCGGTGCGCACCCCGGCGCGGCTGCGGCATAACACCGCGGAGCATGAGGCCTTCGCCGCCCTCGGCCTGGACGCCGCCGTGGTCGCCGCCTACGGCCTGATCCTGCCGAAGCCGATGCTGGAGGCGCCGCGGCGCGGCTGCCTCAACATCCATGCCTCTCTGCTGCCGCGCTGGCGCGGCGCGGCGCCGATCCAGGCGGCGATCCTCGCCGGCGACGCGGAGACCGGCATCACCATCATGCAGATGGACGAGGGGCTCGACACCGGCCCGATGCTGCTGCGCGAGGCGGTGCCGATCGGCCCGCGCGCCACCGCGCAGGAGCTGCACGACCAGCTCGCGGAACTCGGCGCGCGCCTGGTGCTGCGCGCGCTGGCGGAGGACCCACCTCCCGTGCCGCAGCCGGCGGAAGGCGCGACCTACGCGCCGAAGCTCTCCAAGGAGGACGGGCGGCTGGACTGGGCGCAGGACGCCGCCGCGCTGGACCGCCGCGTGCGCGCGCTCAACCCCTGGCCCGGCACCTTCTTCGAGCATGCCGGCACGCCGATCCGCGTGCTCGCCGCCGAGCCGGCCGAGGGCGAGGCCGGCGCGCTGCCCGGCACGGTGCTGGACGGCGGCGGCGAGGTGCTGCGCGTCGCCTGCGGCGGCGGGACCGCGCTGCGCCTCACCCGGCTGCAGCGCCCGGGGCGCGCGCCGCTGCCGGCGGCGGAGTTCCTGCGCGGCTACGCGCTGGCGCCGGGAACGGTCCTCGGCAGCGGCTGACATGCCCTCCTACGCCCTGCTGCTGGAATACGACGGCGCGCCCTTCGTCGGCTGGCAGCGCCAGGAGAGCGGCCTCTCCGTCCAAGAGGTGATCGAGACCGCGGCGGCGAAGCTCAATAAGGGCACGCCCCCCGTCGCGGTTGCCGCCGGACGCACCGATGCCGGCGTGCATGCGGAGGGCCAGGTGGCGCAGATCGAGATCGCCGCCGACCTGCCGCCGGAACGCGTGCGGGAGGCTCTCAACTTCCACACCCGCCCCCATCCGGTCGCGGTGCTGCGCGCGGCGCGCGCGCCGGAGGGATTCTCCGCGCGCTTCTCCGCAATCAGGCGCGGCTACCGCTACCGCATCCTCAACCGTCCCGCGCGCCCGGCGCTCGACCTCGGCCGGGTCTGGCACATCCAGCAACCGCTCGACGTGGAGGCTATGCACGCGGCGGCGCAGACGCTGCTCGGCCGGCACGACTTCTCCGCCTACCGCGCCGCCGCCTGCCAGGCGAAGACGGCGCTGCGCACGCTCGACCGGCTGGACGTGTCGCGGCTCGGCGAGGAGGTGGTGATCCACGCGGAGGCGCGCAGCTTCCTGCACCACCAAGTGCGCAACATGGTCGGCACGCTGGTGCAGGTGGGCCAGGGCAAGCGGCCCGTCTCCTGGCCGCGCGCGGTGCTGGACGGGCGCGACCGCACGCGCGCGGGGCAGACCGCGCCGGCGGAGGGCCTCACCTTCCTGTTCGTGCGCTACGCGGAGCCGCTGGACTGGCGCTAGCCCGCCCGCCTGGGGCGACCGCGCGCCGGCGGGCCGCTTGCGATCACCATTCCGCTTCCGGTTTTTTCCCCTCGCGGCGCCGGCCGCGGACGGATTGTCCGACGCATCGCGATCGGCCCTTGCCCGACGGCTCCGCCCGGCCGACCATACCGCGAGTCTGGACTGGGGGAGGACGGGAGACATGGGCGGCATCCGCATCACGCGGCGACGCGCGACGAAGGCGGCGCTTGGCATCGCGGCCATGCAGGGCGCGGCCTCGGCACTCGCATTGGTGGGCCCGGCGCGGGCCCAGCCGCGTCAACTCTCCAGCCTGCGCTCCACCTCGCGCTCCTGGCTCTGGGCGGCGGAGGACTACGCCACCCAGCGCGGCTACTTCGAGCAGGGCGGCCTGCGCGTCACGCTGGCCGCGACCGAGCGCGGCGTGAACCAGGACGCGCTGATCGCCGGCGCCACGGACATCCTGCTCGGCGCGGCGACGCAGAACATGCGCATCCAGATCCGCCGCCAGCCGGTGAAGATGATCGCCGGCATGGTCAACAAATTCGCCTCCAACATCGTCATCAAGCGCGAGGCGGCGGAACGCGCCGGCGTGACGGAGGCGAGCCCCGTCGAGGCGAAGGGCGCGGCGCTGCGCGGCCTGAAGCTCGGCACCACCGGCGTCGGCGCCGGACCCGACCAGCTCCTGCGCTACGTCATGCGCAAGGGCGGCCTCACGCCGGACCGCGACGCGCAGCTCGTGCCGATTCGCGGCGGCGGGCAGGCCATGCTGGCGGCGCTGCAGCAGGGCCAGATCGACGGGTTCTGCCTCTCCTCGCCGACCTCGGACCTCGCGACGCAGCGCTTCGGCGCGGTCTACCTGTTCAACATGACGACGAACCCGCCGCCGGAGCTCGCCGACTACCTCTACATCTCCGCCTCGGTGACGGAGAAGACGGCGGCGGAGAAGGGCGAGCTGCTCACCGCCTATTGCCGCGGCCTCGCCCTCGCGCTCCGTGCCATCCATGCCGATCCCGCCGCCTTCAAGGAGTGGGCGCGCGGCTTCTTCTCCGGCATGGAGCCCCAGCTCTTCGAGGCGGCCTTCGCCAACAACGTCGGCATCTACATGCGCGACCCGACGCCCACGCCGGCGCAATTCGCGCTGAACCTGGAATTCCTGCGGGAGGAGCTGCGCCTGGTGAACCAGCCCCCGCCGCCCGCATCCTTCTCCTTCGAGGATGCCTGGGATCTGCGCTTCGTCCGGCAGGCTGTGCAGGGTCTCTGAATGGCGATCCTCGTCGAAGGCGTCGCCAAGCGCTACATCTCGCGCGGGCGGGAGGTGGAGGCGCTTGCGCCCGTGACCATGACCATCGAGGACGGCGCCTTCGTCGCCTTCCTCGGCCCCTCGGGCTGCGGCAAGTCCACGCTGCTCAACATCATCGCGGGCCTGCTGCCGGCGAGCGCCGGCCGCGTGGTGCATGACGGCGCGGTGGTGTCCGGGCCGAACCGCCGCGTCGGTTACATGACGCAGGTGGACAGCCTGCTCCCCTGGCGCACGGCAGAGGCGAATGTCGGCCTCGGCCTCGAATTGCAGGGCGTGCCGAAGGACCGCGCGGCCGCCCGCATCGACGAGATGCTGCGCCTGGTGAAGCTCGAAGGCTTCCGTCGCCACTTCCCCGCCGAGCTCTCGGGCGGCATGCGCAAGCGCGTCGCGCTCGCCCAGGTGCTCGCCTACGACCCCGGCACGCTGCTGATGGACGAGCCCTTCGGCGCGCTCGACGCGCAGCTCAAGCTGGTGATGCAGCACGAGCTGCTGCGGATCTGGGAGAACACCGGCAAGACCGTCATCTTCGTCACCCACGACATCGCCGAGGCGGTCGCCCTCGCCGACCGCGTGGTGGTGTTCTCCGCCCGCCCGGGCCGCGTCTCCGCCGTGCACGAGATCGACCTGCCGCGGCCGCGCGACGTGTTCCGCGTGCGCTTCCAGCCGCGCTTCCAGGAGCTGTGCGAGACGCTCTGGGCGGCGCTGGAACCCGACATGCTCCGCCAGGAGGACGCGGCATGAGCGTGACCCGTGCCGGCATCGCCGACGACCCGCTCGCCGCGGGCGAGGCCACCCCCGCCGCGCGCGCGCAGGCCGCAGCCGAAGGCCGCCGCCGCCTCGCGCTGCTCGGCGCCCGCGTCGCGATCGGCGTGATCCTGCTCGCCTGCTGGCAGTTCGCCTCCGGGCGGCTGGTGGATCCCTTCTTCATCAGCGCCCCGGACGCGGTCTTCGCCCGCCTCTGGCAGTGGATCACGGACGGCTCGCTGGTCTTCCACCTCTCCTACACGCTCTACGCCACCGCGCTGGGCTTCACCGTCGGCGCACTCGCCGGCTTCGCGATCGGCTTCCTGCTCGGCCGGTCGGAGGCGCTGGCCACCGTGGTCGATCCCTACATCACCGCGATCTACTGCCTGCCGAAGATCGCCCTCGCGCCGCTCTTCATCATGTGGTTCGGCATCGGGATCGAGAGCAAGGTCGCGGTCTCCGCCGTCATCGTGTTCTTCCTCGTCTTCCTCAACACCTTCGCCGGCGTGCGCGACGTGAACCCGGTGCACGTCAACGCCGTGCGCATCATGGGCGGCGGGTCCTGGGCGCTGCTGCGCAAGGTGATCCTGCCCTCGGCCGCCGCCTGGGTGTTCACCGGCCTCAAGGTCTCGGTGCCCTACGCGCTGATCGGCGCGGTGGTGGGCGAGATGATGTCCTCCAACCGCGGCATCGGCTTCCTGATCAGCCAGTCGACAGCGATGTTCGACACCGCGAGCACCTTCGCCGGGCTGGTCGTGCTCGCCGTCGTCGGCGCAACGATCAACGCCGCGCTGAAGCGGCTGGAGAGACATGTACTGCGATGGAGGGCGCCGGCGTGAAGGGCCTCGGAACCGAATTTCGCGAGCGTCTGGCGCGCGGCGGGACGGCTATCGGCTGCAATGTCCGCTTCTCCCGCAGTGCTGAGATCGGGCCGATCCTCGCCGCCTGCGGTTTCTCCTGGATGATGCTCGATTTCGAGCACAGCCCCGCCTCGCCGCATCTCGCCTACGACATCGGCCTGGCCGCGATCCGCGCCGGCGTGCTGCCCCTGGCGCGCCCGGCGGGACATTCGGCGCAGGAGATCGCGGGGCTGCTGACCAACGGCGCGCTCGGCCTGGTCGTGCCGCATGTGGACACGCCGGAGCAGGCGCGCGCCGTCGCCGCGGCCGCGCGCTTCCCGCCGCGCGGCACGCTCTCCGTCCCCGGCAGCCTGCCGCATTTCGGCTACGGCCTGTCGCTCGCCGAGGCCTGCGCGCGGTTCAACGAGGAGGTCGTCGTGGTGGCGATGATCGAGAGCGGCACGGCGCTCGCCAATCTCGACGCCATCGCCGCCACGCCGGGCATAGACGGACTGTTCATCGGCGCCTCCGACCTGCTCTGGGACCTCGGCCTCCCCGGGCAGTATGCGGGGCCGGAGCTGCGCGATGCGGTGCGCCGGGTCTGCGCCGCGGCGCGCGCCAATGGCAAGTTCGCCGGCATGGGCGGCCCGCGGGAGGAGGCGGTCTGGCGAGAGAGCCTCGCCGCCGGGATGCGCATGATCCTGACGGAGAACGACCTGTCGCTGCTGATGCGCGGCGCCCGCGACCGGGTCGCCTTCTTCGCGCAGGCGGCGGAGGAGGAGGACTGACCATGTCGCTCGAATACGCGCCGGGCGGGCTGGTCGGCGTGCTGGTGCCGCAGGCCAACACCACGGTCGAGCCGGAGCTTCACATCCTTCTGCCGCCCACCGTCGCCTTCCTCGGCGCGCGGCTGACCAGCCCGCACGCGAGCATCGCCGATCGGATGCGCGACTACATCGCCTCGCTCGACGCCACGCTCGCGCAGTTCGGCAACGCCCCGCTCGGCGCGCTCGCGCTCGCCGTCACCGGGGCCTCCTACTACACGGGCGCGGAAGCGGAGGACGCCGCCGTCGCGCGGATCGAGGATCGGCTCGGCATCCCGTTCGTCACCGCGGCTCGCGCAGTACGCGATTCGCTCCTCGCTCTTGGCGCGCGACGCATCGGTCTCGTCTCGCCTTACCCGCCCGACGTGACCGCGGCCTCTGCCGCCTACTGGACCGCGCGCGGCTTCGAGGTCGTGCGCATCGCCGAGACCAAGGCCCCCGACGGCGCCTTCCACCCCATCTACGCGCTCGGTTCCGACACCGCACTGGCCACCCTCGATGCGCTCGACCCGACCGGACTCGAGGCGGTGGTGATGCTCGGCACCGGCATGCCGACGCTGCGCGCGATCCTCGCCCGCCCAGTGGTCGGTACGGCGCCGGTCACCTCCAGCATGCTTTCGCTCGCCTGGCGGGTGGCGGAGGCGCTTGCCCACGGCCGGGGCACCGCCGACG
>JADGHI010000166.1 GCA_019689515.1 Acetobacteraceae bacterium
TGGGGCGACCTCGCCACGGCGGAGCGCCCCGCCGGCGCGCCGGTCTTCTGGACGCTCGGGGCGAACCAGAGCGGGAAGGCGGCAATCGCGGCCTGGCGCGACTGGCTGGCGCCGGGGCTCGCCGCCGGCGCGCCGCTCCGGCTCTGGCCCTTCGAGGGTGGGCTGCACGCACTGCTCGCGCCCGGCATGGCGGTGTTGGCGGAGGTCTATCCGGCCGAGGCGCTGCGCCATTGCGGGCTGCGCCTCAAAGGGAGCAAGCGGGCGCAGGCGGCGCGGCGGGCGCTGGCGCCGGCGCTGCACGCGACGATGGCCGAGCGGCGGGTGGAGCCCTCCCCTGCTCTCGCGGCCTGCATCGCGGATGGCTTCGGCGCCGATGCGGCCGGCGAGGACCGATTCGATTCGCTGATCGGGCTGCTCGGGCTGATCGGCGTGCTGGACGGGGCGCGGCCGGACTTCGTGCCGGACGATCCCTGGGTGCGCCGGTGGGAAGGCTGGGTGCTGGGGCAGACGGCGCTGCCAAGGACGGTGCCGGCCGAGGCGCCGGTCTCCCAGCAGTGTGGCCTTCCTGGCCCCCTGCCCGCATGACTGTGGCCAGGCTGTCAGGGGCCAGGCGTTCTGCCGCAGCAACTCACGTCCCGGGTGTTCCCACCTAGGACGATTGCGGCCTAGCCAATGGTGATCCTAGCCTCGCGCACCACCTGGGCGAGCTTCTCCACCGCGGTGTCGTAGGCGCGCTTCGACTCCTCCGAGCTCATCGGCCGGGCGACGACGAAGCCTTGCTCCTCCAGCAGCCGGCGCAGCGCGGCGTCGCGCAGCGCCTCCTGCACGGTCTCGTTCATCACGCGCAGGCGCTCCGCCGGGGTCGCGGCGGGGGCGAAGATCAGGTTCTGGCTGACACACTCGAACCCCGGCAGCGCCGCCTCGTGGATCGTCGGGATGTCGGGCAGCGCGGCCATGCGTTCCATCCCGGTCAGCGCGAGGGCGCGCAGCCGTCCGTCCCGCACCGCCGGCAGCGACGGCGGGATGGTGGCGAAGCTCATGGACACGCGCCCCGCCATGACGTCGGCGAGGCCCGGCGCGGTGCCGTTGTACGGCACGTGCACGGTCTGCACGCCGGCCATGCGGTCGAACATCTCGCCGGCTATGTGGCCGGCGCCGCCGACACCGAAGGAGGCGTAGGTCAACGCCCCCGGCCGCGCCTTGGCGTAGTCGATCAGCTCCGGCACCGAGCGCACGGGAAGGCTCGGATTGACGACCAGCAGGTAGGGCACGATGGTCAGCAGCGCGACGACGGTGAGGTCGCGCTCCGCATCGTAGGGCAGTGTGCGGAACAGGTAGCGGTTCAGGCCGACATTGGTGCCGCCCGACAGCACGGTGTAGCCGTCCGGCTCCGCGCGGGCGACGAAGGTGGTGCCGACGATGGTCGTGGCACCCGGCTTGTTCTCGACCACGATGGCCTGCTTGAGGATCTCGCCCCAGCGTCGGCCGAAGGCGCGCGCCATCAGGTCCACGCTGCCTCCCGGCGTGTAGGGGACGACCAGCCGGATCGGCCGGTTGGGATAGGCCTCCTGCGGCTGTGCCGCCGCCCCGCTCGTCAGCGCCAGCGTCGGCAAGAGCGTCAGCACGCTGCGTCGCGTCGTGTGCAAGACGTTCCTCCTGTTGTGCTTCTGATTGGCAACGCCCTGACGATGAATCCGGCGGGATCCGGCGCGTCAAGCGCAGCGGTGTCGCGCGGATCGCGGGGCGCGAGACGCGGCGGAGGACGCCTCACTCCGGCCTTGCTGCCGCCGTGCGACGATCACCCTGCCGGGGATGCGGTCGCTTCCGCGGCCGCTCGCATGGCGTCGAGCACGGCGACGCCGGCAGCGACCAGTCGCTCGACGAGCCGCGCGCCATGCGCCGCGGAGGCGCCGCGCGGGTCAGGCGCCTGCACGCCGCCCGGCGCGATCTCCTCGATCGTGAGCGGCATGGCGACCTCGGCCTCGCCGGCGCGCACCGTGCCGAAGCCGGTCACCGCAAGGCCGAGGAAGGGCGGCGCCGGCCCGGCGCGCGGCACGGCCGCCTCGGGATGGCAGAGATCGGGGCGGAGGTGCAGCGCCACCGAATAGACCGGGTCGCCGCCATGGCCGAGCGCGGCGGGATCGCCGCCGAGTGGGCCGTGCAGGGTGCCGGCGACGCGCCAGAGATGCAGGGCGGGCACGATCGCGCCCTCGCGGCGGCGCAGATTGCGCGTGGCGGCCTCGATGGCGGGGATGTTGCCGCCATGGCCGTTGACGATCAGCAGGCGGCGCGTGCCGGTGCGCAGGAAAGCCGTGGCAGTCTCCTCGATCAGGCCCTGGAGCAGCGGCAAGGAGAGGGAGACGCCGCCCGGCACGCCGGCGAAGAAGTCCTCGCCGCCGAAGGGGATAACGGGGGCGAGCAACGCGTCGTCCCCGCGTGCCGCCGCGGCCTCCGCGATGCGCTCGGCGACCGCCTCGGCGATCAGGAAGTCGCCCATGGGCAGGGCGGGGCCATGCGTCTCGGTGCTGCCCATCGGCAGCAGCACGGCGGCGCCGGCGGCGAGGCGGCGCGCGACCTCAGGCGCCGGCAATTCGGCGATGCGCCGGGAGGTCACGACAGGATGTCGAGCGCCGCGCGCGACAGCGCCTGCACACCGAGGCCGATGCAGCGCTCGTCGGGCTGGTAATTGGCGTTGTGCAGCCGGTCGTCGCGGCCCGGCGCGCCGGAGCCGATGCGGAGCTGGAAGCTCGGGACCAGCGCGGCGAAGGCGGAGAAGTCCTCCGCGCCCATCGAGGGCTCGCCCTCCTCCACGACGTCGCCGAACTGGCGGCGCAGGGCGGCGATGGCGGGCTCCAGCACGCGGTCGTCGTTGACCAGCGGCGGCACCATGCGCCGGTAGTCGAGCGCGCAGGCGACGCGCATCGAGGCCTCGAGGCCCGCGGCGAGGCGGCGGATCGCGGTCTCGGCGAGGTCGCGCGATTCGGCGTGCAGGGTGCGCACCGTGCCCTTCAGGTGCACGCGCTCCGGGATGATGTTGTAGGTGGTGCCGCCCTGGAAGCTGCCGATCGTCACGACTGCGGGATGAATCGGCTTGATCTCCCGGCTGACCACGGTCTGCACGTCGGAGACGAAGGAGGCGGCGGCGACGATCGGATCGATCGCGGCGTAGGGATGCGCGGCGTGGCCGCTCCGGCCGCGGATGACCAGGTCGAACCGGTCGGAGGCGGCGAGCGAGGCGCCGCGCACATAGCCGAATCGGCCGACCGGCATGTCCGGGTGGTTGTGGAAGCCAAGGGCGAGGTCCACGCCCTCCGCCGCGCCATCGGCGATCATGGCGGCGGCGCCCTCGAGCACCTCCTCGGCCGGCTGGAAGATGAGGGCGACGCGGCCGGCGAGCTGGGGCGCGAGCTCCTTCAGCACCGCGGCGACGCCGAGCAGCGTCGTGGTGTGGATGTCGTGGCCGCAGGCATGCATCTTCCCCTCGCGCGTGGAGGCGAAGGGCAGGCCGGTCTCCTCCTGGATCGGCAGGGCGTCCATGTCGGCGCGGATGGCCAGCGTCGGGCCGGGGCGGCCGCCCTCGATGATCCCGACGACGCCGGTGCGGCCGACCCCGGTGCGGTGCGGGATGCCGAGACGCGCGAGTTCCGCCGCGACGATTCCCGCGGTGCGTGTCTCCTCGAAGGCGAGCTCCGGATGCGCGTGGATGTCGCGCCGCAGGGCGATGAGGTGCGGCTCGATGGCGGAAGCGGCGTCGCGGATGCGGCGCTCGGGGTCGTTGGGAAGCATAGGTAACGATACCCGGACCGGCCGGTGGCGCCACGATACGTGAACAAAGTTTCATGACAAGCTTCAATGGCTTGCCGTGCATGGGTGCCACGTGCAATACGCAGCCCCCGAACGGGGGGGCACCGCGTGGAAGACGCGGCCCCAGGCAGGGAGGGATGATGTCGGGACCAGTCCCGCGGCGGGGCTTAATCATCGCATCTGCGCCACTGGCAGGAGCCATCGCTCGCCCCGCGCGGGCCCAGATGCCCAGCTCGCAATCGCTACCCGGCGGCGCCGCCGCGTCGGCAAGTCCGTCCACGCCGCAGCCTTCCGGCGGGGGGCTGCCCATCCGCATCATTGTCCCCTTCGCCCCGGGCGGCACGACCGACCTGGTTGCGCGGCTGATCGCCGCGGGGATGCAGGAGCGGCTCGGCGGGACGCCTGTCCTGGTCGAGAACCGGCCCGGAGCCGGCGCGACGGTGGGCAGCCAGGCCGTCGCCGCGAGCCCGCCGGACGGCACGACGCTGGTCATGAGCAACGTCGCCAGCCACGCGATCAGCCCGGCGCTCTATCCCAATGTCCGCTACGACCCGGTGCGCGACTTCACGCATATCGCGCTGGTCGTCTCCAACCCCTCGGTCTGGGTGGTCAATCCGCGCTCGGAGCTGCACAGCCTCGCCGACGTGGTGCGCGTGGCGCGCGCGAGGCGGGGGCTGGACGTGGCGACCTCCGGCGCCGGCTCGTCCAACCACCTGCTGGTCGTGCAGTTCGCGCAGCTCGCCGGGGTGGAGCTGAATCACGTGCCCTATCGCGGCGCGGGGCCGGCGATGACCGACACGATCGCCGGCGTGGTGCCGATGATGTCCGACAGCCTGCCCTCTGCCTCGGCGCATATCCGCCAGGGCAGCGTGCGGGCGATCGCGATGTCCTCGGCCGAGCGCCATCCCGGCTTCCCGGATGTGCCGACCTTCCGGGAGCAGGGCTTCGACCTGGTGAGCGGGAGCTGGTTCGGGCTGTCCGGCCCGGCCGGCCTGCCCCCGGCGATCGTCGAGCGCCTTTCGCGCGTGGTGCGCGCGACGGTCGCCTCGCCGGAGGTGCAGGCGCGGCTGATCGAGACCGGCGGCACGCCGGGCGATATGACGCCCGAGGCTTACACGGAGTTCGTGCGCGACGAGCACGCGCGCTGGGCGGCCCTGGTGCGGGCCTCCGGCGCGAGGGTCGATTGATTCGAGCCGTGCCTGAAGCGACTGAACACTAGGGATGGCAAGGGACCGGCGAAAGCCGGCCATAGGGACCGAGTAGCATGAGGCTCAATGCAAAAGACATATTCTCAGGCCTGATCTTCATCGCGATCGCGCTGATCGGGCTGTGGCTGAACACGGAGCATGCGATGGGCTCGGCCCGGCGCATGGGGCCGGGCTACATGCCCTGGCTCACCTTCATGCTCCTGCTCGCGCTCGGCGTGATCGTCGTCGTCCTGGCGCTGGCCAGCGGCCCCGACCCGCTGGAGCGGTGGGCCTGGCGCGAGATGTCGCTAGTGCTGCTCGGGATGTGCGTCTTCGGGCTGCTGCTCGAACGCGGCGGGCTGTTCCTCTCCTCCGCGGCGATGATCGGCATTGCCTCCCTCGCCGACCGGTCGCACAGGCCGCTCGGCGTGCTGGGCGTGATGATCTTCCTGCTCGCATTGTGCTGGTGGGTCTTCATCTACCAGCTGGACATCCGCGTCAGCGTCTGGCCGCAGTTCTGGCAGTAATTGAGCGCGGCGCAGGCTAGGGGACACACCCGATGGAAACACTAATCGCCAACCTAGCGCACGGCTTCGGCGTCGCGCTGTCCTGGAACAACCTGCTCTTCGCCTTCATCGGCTGCATGATCGGCACCGCGATCGGCGTGCTGCCGGGCATCGGCCCGGTGGCGACGATCTCGCTGCTGCTGCCGATCACCTTCGGACAGCCGGCGACGACGGCGATCATCATGCTCGCCGGCATCTACTACGGCGCGCAATACGGTGGCTCGACCACGGCGATCCTGCTGAACCTGCCGGGCGAGGTCTCCGCCGTCGTCACCACGCTCGAGGGCTACAAGATGGCCCGCAAGGGCCGTGCGGGCGCGGCGCTCACCATCGCGGCCGTCGGCTCCTTCTTCGCGGGCTGCGTGTCCACGGTGCTGGTGGCGGCCTCCGGCCCGCTGCTGACCTCCGTGGCGCTGTCCTTCGGCCCGGCCGACTACTTCTCGCTGATGCTGCTCGGCCTGATCATCGCCGCGGTGCTCGCGCAGGGCTCCGTGATCAAGTCGGTCGGCATGGTGGTGCTCGGGGTCGCGCTCGGCTTGGTCGGGACCGACGTGCAGACCGGCCAGCAGCGCTTCACCTTCGGTATCCCGGAACTCTCGGACGGGCTTGACTTCGCCGCCCTGGCCATGGGCCTGTTCGGCATCGCCGAGATCATCCTCAACCTCGACCGGCCCGAGGCGCGGTCGGTGCTGACCACGAAGGTCGGCAGCCTCTACCTGACTCGCGAGGAGGTGAGGCGGTCCATTCCCTCCGTGCTGCGCGGCACGGCGGTCGGCTCGGTCCTCGGCATCCTGCCCGGTGGCGGCGCGGCGCTCGCCTCCTTCGGCTCCTACATGATGGAGCGCCGGGTCTCCAAGTACGGGAACCAGTTCGGCACCGGCGCGATCGAGGGCGTGGCGGGTCCGGAATCGGCGAACAACGCGGCCTCGCAGACCAGCTTCATCCCGCTGCTCACCCTCGGCATCCCGGCCAACGCGGTGATGGCGCTGATGGTCGGCGCGCTGATCATCCAGGGCATCCAGCCCGGCCCGCGCATGGTCGAGGCGCAGCCCGACCTGTTCTGGGGCCTGATCGCCTCCATGTGGATCGGCAACCTGATGCTGCTGATCATCAACCTGCCGATGATCGGCATGTGGGTGAAGCTGCTGCAGGTGCCCTACCGCTACATGTACCCGGCGATCCTGATGTTCTGCTCGGTGGGCATCTACTCCATCAACAACAACGTCTTCGACGTGTACCTGACGGTGCTGTTCGCCATCGCGGGCTACCTGTTCGCCAAGATGAAGATGGAGCCGGCGCCGCTGCTCATCGGCTTCGTCCTCGGGCCGATGATGGAGGAGCACCTGCGCCGGGCGATGCTGCTCAGCCGCGGCGACCCGATGGTGTTCATCGAGCGGCCGATCAGCGGCACGCTGCTCGCGCTGGCCGCGATCGCGCTCGGCCTGATGCTGCTGCCCAGCCTGCGCAAGGGCAAGGACGAGGCGCTGGCCGGCGGCTGACGTCGGCCAAGGCGGGGGTGGTGCCGGTGCGCGCCGCCCCGCCGCCGCTCCTTCAATCCGCCGCCGGGCCTGGACACGGCCCGGCGGCTTTTCTTTTGCCGGCGTCCGCCGCATGGTCCGCGGGCACCGACGGACGAGCGAACGAGCGAGGAGCGATGGCTGAAGCGACGGCGCAGCGCGGCATGGTCGGCGAGGACGGGCCGATCCTGCCGGTGATCCTTTCGGGCGGGTCCGGCACGCGGCTCTGGCCCCTCTCGCGCGAGGGCTACCCGAAGCAGTTCTGGCCGCTGGTCTCGGACCGGCCGATGCTGGCCGAGACGGCGGCGCGCGCCCAGGGACCCGGCTTCGCCCCGCCGATCGTGGTCTGCAACGAGGCGCACCGCTTCCTGGTCGCCGAGCAGCTCCGGCCCTTCCCCGGCAGCCGCATCCTGCTCGAACCGACGCCGCGCAACAGTGCCCCGGCCATCGCCGCCGCCGCCCTCATCGCCGCGGAGGAGGACCCCGGGACGGTGCTGTGGCTGCTCGCCGCCGACCATGCGGTGGCCGACCTGCCGGCGCTGCACGCGGCGCTGGCCCGCGCCGCCGTCGCCGCGCGGGCGGGGCGGATCGTGACCTTCGGCATGACGCCGACCGCGCCCGAAACCGGATACGGCTACATCGAGGCGGGCGGGGAACTGCCCGAGGCGCCCGGCGTGCGGGCGGTCGCCCGCTTCGTCGAGAAGCCGGACGCGGCTACCGCCGCGCGCTGGGTGGCCGAGGGGCGGCATCTCTGGAAC
>JADGHI010000167.1 GCA_019689515.1 Acetobacteraceae bacterium
TCGGGGGGCTTCGCCTCCCTCCAGCACGGCGTGGGACCGCCCCGTCACCTCGACCACGGCCCCGCGCTCGCTCAGGCGGAAGCCGGCGCCGGTGAGGGTGCCGAAGGGGCCCTGCGCCGCCACCGGAGCGTCGCCATGCGCCGCGCCTTCCTGGAGTTCGATCACCGCGCGCTCGGTCCTCAGCATGGTGCCGTTGTCGTGGTAGAGCGTCACCTGGCCATCCAGTTCGAGGTGGTTGCGCGCCTTGGCGTAGCGCCCCTTGCGGGCCTCCAGCAGCACCCAGGCGCCGTCCTCGAGCAGGATGTCGGCGCGCGGCGCGTCGAGCGTGAGCAGGTCCTCCTCGCCGCCGCCCTGGACCGCGAGCTCGGCGGTGACGGTGAAGGGCCGGTTCTGCTCGTCCACGCCCTGGTAGCGCGGGCGCAGCACGCTCATCGCGTCCGGCCGGACGCCGAGGTCGCGGATGCCGACGCGCAGGCGCTGGTCCTCGCGCGCGTATTCCGACCACAGCGCGATGGTGAACAGCAGCGCGACGCCGAGCAGCGGCAGGATCCGCTTGGTCCAGCGCAGCAGGAAGGCGCGCCGCGCCATCTGCCTCGGGGTCGGCGCACGGCGCTGACGCGAGGGCGCCGGCATCGTCCTGCGCGCCGGCGTTGTCTCGCCCGCGGCCGCGCCGGGGCGTGGAGGGGGGGGAGGCGGCCGCCTCATCGCACCGCCCGGGTGCGCGCCGCCTTCCGCCTGCATCAGGCCACCCCCGCCCGCAGCAGGTCGTGCACGTGCAGGATGCCGACCGGCCGCCGGTCCTCGTCCACCACGAACAGCACGGTGATGGCGCGCTCGTTCATCACCCGCAGCGCCTCCGCGGCGAGCTGGTCGGGCGAGACCGTGCGTGGCTCGCGGGTCATCACCTCCGCGGCGGTGCGCGAGAGCAGCGTCGCGCCGCCGGCCCCCGAATCGAGCGCCCGCCGCAGGTCGCCGTCGGTGATGACGCCGGCCAGCCGCCCGTCCTCCCCGAGGATGC
Organism: Acetobacteraceae bacterium; assembly: GCA_019689515.1. Classification (GTDB taxonomy): domain Bacteria; phylum Pseudomonadota; class Alphaproteobacteria; order Acetobacterales; family Acetobacteraceae; genus Caldovatus. The sequence continues at coordinate 1,019 of JADGHI010000167.1, forward strand.
CGAGCACGCCGAAGCGCTTCGCCGTCATCGCCACGATCGCGACGTCCATCCGCGTCTCCGGCGTGGCGAGGGGCAGCGCATCGCCCTCGTGCATCAGGTCGCGCACGCGCCGCAGCCGCGTGCCGAGCCGTCCGCCGGGGTGGAAGATGCGGAAGTCCGCGGCGGTGAAGCCGCGCCGGGTCAGGAGCGCCACCGCCAGCGCATCGCCGAGCGCGATCTGCATGGTCGTGCTGGTCGTTGGCGCGAGGCCCATCGGGCAGGCCTCGGGCATGGCGGGCAGCACCAGGGCGACGTCGGCCGCGCGGGCCAGCGCGCTCTGCGCCCGCCCGGTGATGCCGACGAGCGGCAGGCCGAAGCGCCGGGAATGCTGGACGAGGTCTGCGAGCTCCGGCGTCTCCCCCGAGTTGGAGAGCGCGAGCACCGCGTCGCCCGGCACGATCATGCCCAGGTCGCCGTGCGAGGCTTCGGCGGGATGGACGAACAGTGCCGGCGTCCCGGTCGAGGCGAAGGTCGCGGCGATCTTGCGTGCCACATGCCCCGACTTGCCCATCCCGGAGACGACCACGCGCCCGGTCGCGCCGGCGAGCAGCGCAACGGCACGGGCGAAACGGTCGTCGAGGGCAGCAGCGAGGGCGGAGAGTGCCTCGGCCTCGGTGGTGAGGACGCGGCGGGCGGCCTCCAGGTCCGGATGCGTGGTGATCGGGGCGTTCACGCGCCCTGTATGGGGTGGCGGCTTCGGAGGGTCAACGCGCGGGTGGCGTTCTGAACAAGAATCGTGCCAGGTATGGCCCGCGCGCCGCGGCCGCCGGTCGTTGCGATCCGGACGGGCCGCGCCGCCTCAATGCGCGAGGATGTCCGGCTCCGCGTAGCCGAGCAGGTCGAGTTCGGCGCGCGCCGGCAGGAAGCGGAACACCGCCTCGGCCAGCTCGCGCCGCCCCTCGCGCTCGAGCAGCCCTTCGAGCTTCGCCCAGAGCGCGTGCAGGTGGAGCACGTCCGAGGCGGCGTAGGCGAGCTGGTCCGGCGTCAGCTCCGGCGCGCCCCAGTCCGAGCTCTGCTGCTGCTTGGACAGATCGACGCCGAGCAGCTCCCGGCACAGGTCCTTCAGCCCGTGCCGGTCGGTGAAGGTGCGCGTGAGCTTCGCCGCGACCTTGGTGCAGCGGAGGGGCGCCGTCACCACGCCGAGGGCATGGCGCAGGATCGCAAGGTCGAAGCGCGCGAAGTGGAACAGCTTGAGGCGGTCCGGATCGGCGAGCAGCCGCTTGAGGTTCGGGCAGTCGTAGCCGCGCCCGCCGAGCGCCTCCGGCACGAGCTGGACGAGATGCGCCACGCCGTCGCCGGCCGAAAGCTGCACCAGGCAGAGCCGGTCGCGATGCGGGTTGAGGCCCATCGTCTCGGTGTCCACGGCGACGACGGGGCCGAGGTCGAGGCCCTCGGGCAGGTCGTGCCGGTGCAGCCGGATGGTCGCATTCGCCATGAAAAGGGTGTTTCCCACGGCGGGAGCTCCGCGCCCGGCCTCCGCTCGCCTGTCCGGGCCCATCGGCGGGCTCCGGTCCGGCTAACCTGCCGGCGCTGCGTTCAGCGGATGAAGAAGGATGGTGCCCAGGAGAAGACTCGAACTTCCACGGCCTCGCGGCCACAGGTACCTGAAACCTGCGCGTCTACCAATTCCGCCACCTGGGCATGTCTGGGCGGCAGGGCGGGCCATTTACTGGCGGTCGGAGCCGGCGTCAAGGACGTCGGTCGAACTTGTTGCAGCGCCGGTTCCCGTGTGGGCCGAGGTGGCGATCGCGGCACGGAGAGCTGCTCAGGCACGGTCGCGCCAGCAATTTGGGCGGCCGTGCGCCGGGCCGGTCGCCGCCTGCCGGTGCGGCTCAGACCGCGACGCTGTGCCGGCGCTGCGGCGCCGGTGTGGCACCGGCCGCCACCGCCGGGTCGAGTCGGGCATCGAAGCAGGCCGCGACGTGACGCAGGAAGCGGCGGCCGCGCTCCGTCACCCGCAGCCAGCGCCCGCCCTGCTCCAGCCGCACCAGCCCGTCGCCGGCGAGCGGCGCGAGCCGCGCCGCGGCCGTGGCCATCACCGCCTCCGAGACGCCGGTCAGGTCGAGGGCGAGGTCGCACATCACCCGCTCGATCAGCCGCGCCCGCTCCAGGTCCTCCGCCGTGAGGGCAAGGCCGCGCGCGACCGGCAGCCGCCCCGCCCCGACCCGTTCGAGCCATTGCCGCTCGTCGCTCACGTTCTGCGCGTAGAAGGCGGGCAGATGGGAAATCGCAGAGGCGCCGAGGCCGAGCAGCACCGGCGCCGTGTCGGTCGTGTAGCCCTGGAAATTGCGCCGCAGCCGGCCGGGGTGGCGCGCCGCTTCGGCCATCGGGTCGTCGGGCCGCGCGAAATGGTCGAGGCCGATCGCCTGGTAGCCGGCGGCGCGCAGCGTCTCCTCGGCGGCCGCGGCCTGCTCCAGCCGGGCGAGGGCGTCGGGCAGCGCCGCCGCGTCGATGGCCCGCTGGTGCGGCTTCATCCAGGGCACATGCGCGTAGCCGAACACCGCCACGCGGTCGGCGCCGAGGGCCGCGACGAAGGCGGCGCTGGCGGCGACATGGGCGGCGGTCTGGCCGGGCAGGCCATAGATCAGGTCGCAGTTGATCCGCGCGATGCCGGCGGCGCGCAGGTGCCGCACGGCGCCCTCGACCAGCTCGGCCGGCTGCTCGCGTCCGATTCGCGCCTGCACCTCGGGCGCGATGTCCTGCACCCCGAGGCTCGCGCGGCGGAACCCGGCGGCAGCGAGGGCCTCGGCGCCGGCGGCATCCAGCAGACGCGGGTCGAGTTCGATCGCGAGCTCGGCGTCGGGGGCGAAGCCGAATCGGGCGCGCAGGTCCGCCACCAGCGCGGCGAGGGCAGGGATGCCGATCGCTGTCGGCGTGCCGCCGCCGCAGTGCAGCGCGACGACGGGACCGTGCGCGCCGGGCAGCGCCTCGGCCAGCAGCGCCGCCTCGGCGTGCAGCGCTGCGGCGTAGCGTGCGAGGCGCAGCGGGTTCCGCGTCACCGCGGTGTGGCAGCCGCAATACCAGCACAGCGCCTGGCAGAAAGGGATGTGCAGATAGAGCGAGAGCGGGTCCGTCGGGCCGATATCGGCAGCCAGCCGTTCGCGCCACTCCGCCTCCGCGACCGGAGCGAAATGCGGTGCCGTGGGGTAGGATGTATAACGCGGCAGGTTCGCCGTGGCGTAGCGGCGCAGGCGGTCCGGCGGGAGCGGCAGGGCGTCCATGCGACACCCTTTAGAGGAAGGGCGCTGCCGGAGCCTTGCGCCAGATCAAGCGGCACCCGCGCCCGGGCGCCCGCCCGCCTGTCCGTCGCGCGGCCGGGGGCGCGCCATCGGCCGAGACGGTGCGCATATCGGCGAACCCGAACGATCGGGTCGGCGCCTGATATTCCACCCGTCGCAACGGAAGGGTATGCTACGCACACAGCAAGCGTCAGCAGGAGGGGTCTCGCGGCGGTGTCCTTGACCATCGACCAAGCACCTCGCCTGCTTTCCATCACCACGCCACTCGGCGATGGGGTGCTGGTGCTGCGCCGGCTGACCGTGCACGAGGCGATCGGCCGCCCCTTCCTGATCGAGGCCGAGGCGATCTCGGAGAACGACTCGCTCACGATCAGTGACCTCATCGGTCAGCCGATCACCTGCAAGGTCCAGCAGGGCGAGGGCGGGCCGCGCGCCTTCCATGGCATCGTGCGTGCCTTCGGCCGCGCCGGCAGCTACGGCCGCGGCCTCACCGCCTACCGGATCGAGGCGGTGCCGGAGCTGTGGGTCCTGTCGCGCACCACGGACTGCCGCATCTTCCAGGAGAAGTCGGTCAAGCAGATCGTCGAGACGGTGCTCGGCGAAGCCAGCCTGAGCGCCACCTTCCTGGGCTCGCCGCCCACCAAGCCGCGGCTCTACTGCGTGCAGTACAACGAGACCGATCTCGACTTCGTTCAGCGGCTGCTCGACGAGGTCGGCTGCGGCTACTTCTTCGAGCACGCGGAGGGCAGCCACACCATGAAGATCACCTCCGCCAACGCCGATTTCCCCCTCGCCCCTTGCGGCCCGCTGGTGAACCGCCCGAACGGCGATACCTTCGATTCGGTCATCAGCTGGACGCCGCGCGGCGACCGCCGGCCCGGCAATGTGGTGCTGAAGGACTACGACCAGGAGAGGCCGGGCTCCCTGCTGGAGGCAACGGCGAAAACGGTGCTCAAGGGTGCGCAGAGCACCGGCGGCGAGGTGTTCCTCTGGCCCGGCGGCCAGGCGGTGCGCCCGGATGCCGACGTCGCGCGGCTGATGATGGAGACGGAGGAGGCGCAGTCCAGCCTGGTGGAGGCGACGATCCGCGAGCCGCGCGTGTTCGCCGGCTCGCGCGTGAAGATCAAGCCCTCCGAGGAGGCGGCGGAGGTGACCTGGCTCGTCACCGCGGCGCGGCACGAGGCGTTCGACGAGACGCATCTCTCGGGTGGCGGCACCGCGGGATACAGCTGCGCGGTCACGCTGATGGACCCGGCGACGCCCTGGCGCAATCCCTCGCCGCGGCCGCGGCCGCGCATGCCCGGGCTGCAGAGCGCGATCGTCACCGGCCCGAGGGGCGAGGAGATCTACGTGGACAAGCAGGGACGCATCAAGGTGCAGTTCCTGTGGGACCGCGAAGGCAAGAACGACGAGAAGACGAGCTGCTGGATCCGGGTGATGCAGCCCTTCGCCGGCGCCTGGGGCGGCACCTGGTTCCTGCCGCGCGTCGGCGACGAGGTGATCGTCGGCTACCTCGACGATGACCCGGACAAGCCGATCGTCGTCGGCTCCGCCTATCACGGCGAGGTTGTGCCGCCTTTCGGGGCGCTGCCCTCCAACATGAACAAGGGTGGCATCTCGACCCGCTCGACCAAGGGCGGCGGCGCGGACAACGCCAACATCTTCCGCTTCGACGACACCAAGGGGAGCGAGGAGCTCTACGTCCAGGCCGAGAAGGACCTGAAGATCCTGGTCAAGAACGACCGGACCGAGGAGGTGCGGCACGACCGCACCGAGACGGTGAAGGGCAAGCACACCGAGACGATCACCAAGGACCGTTCGATCAAGGTCGAGGAGGGCAACCAGAGCCTCGTGGTCTCCAAGGGCAACATGGACACCAAGATCGAGACGGGGAACCAGAGCCTGGTGATCTCCAAGGGCAACCAGGACACCAAGCTCGACATGGGCAATGTCACGGTCCAGCTGTCCATGGGCAACCACAGCACCAAGCTCGACCTGGGCAAGGCGACGACCGAGGCGATGCAGAGCATCGAGCTCAAGGTTGGCGCCAACTCGATCAAGATCGACCAGACGGGCGTGACCATCAAAGGCCTGATGGTCACGGTCGAGGGCTCGGCGATGACGGAGGTGAAGTCGCCGATGACCCAGGTGAAGGGCGACGGGATGCTGATCCTCAAGGGCGGCATCACGATGATCAATTAGGACGGACCGGTGAGCGCGACCCTCTCCAAGCTGGCCGTCCCGCTCGGGCCACTGTTGCCGCGACTGGAGCTGGACGCTGAGGGCGCCGCCCTGCTCGACGGTATCGGCGACGCCGCCGCGGGCGTGGAGCGCCTCGCCGCCGCCCGGCGCATGCCCGAGGCGGTGCGCCTCGTCGCGCACGCGCTGCCCAAGCGCGAGGCGGTGTGGTGGGCCTGTATGTGTGCTCGCTCCGTGCCCGACCCCGGCCTGCCTCCGGCCGACCTCGCCGCGCTTCAGGCCGCGGAGCAATGGGTGCGCCGGCCCGACGAGGCGAACCGCCGTGCTGCCGAGGCGGCGGCGCAGAAGACCCAGTTCCGGTCGCCGGAGGCCTGGGCGGCGATGGGCGCCTTCTGGTCCGGCGGCTCCATGGCACCGGAGGGCCAGCCGGTGGTGCCCCCGGCCGAGCACCTGACCGGCGTCGCGGTCGCGGGCTCGGTGGTGCTGTCGGCCGTGCGCCTCAGGCCGGAGCGCCAGGATGCGCGCTTCGACCGCTTCCTCGCCGCGGCGCGCGACATCGCCGCCGGCGGGGCCGGGCGGATGGCGCCGGAGGAGGGGTGAGATGGGCCAGCCCGCAGCGCGCGTCAGCGACATGCATGTCTGCCCGATGGTGACGCCGGGCGTGCCGCCGATCCCCCATGTCGGCGGGCCGATCCTGCCGCCCGGCGGCGTCACGGTGCTGATCGGCGGCCTGCCGGCGGCCCGGGTGTCCGACATGGCGGTCTGCGTCGGCCCGCCGGACGTGATCGCAATGGGCAGCTTCACGACGCTGATCGGGGGGCTGCCGGCGGCCCGGATGGGCGACACGACAGCGCATGGCGGCACGATCGTGGTCGGCATGCCCACGGTCCTGATAGGCTGAGGCCATGACCCTCCTGCTCTCCGTCCTGCGCTGCCCGGACTGTGCCGTGCCCGAGCAGCGGCGCGTGTCCGGCGGCGACTACATGATCGGACGCGGCGCCGACTGCGATTGGGTGCTGCTGGACCCGGAGGGGGTGCTGTCCCGCCGGCACTGCGTGCTGGAATTCCGCTCCGGCGGCTGGCAGGTGCGTGACCTCTCGACCAACGGCACCTTCGTCAACCACGCGGCCGAGCCGATCGGGCGCGACCAGGTCAGGCCGCTCGAGGACGGCGACCGGCTGCGGATCGGTGGCTACGAGATCGAATTGCGCATCGAGCAGGACGCCGCCGGTGTGGCGTCCGTCTGGGGCGGCGGGGGCGCCGCGGCCGGGCCG
>JADGHI010000168.1 GCA_019689515.1 Acetobacteraceae bacterium
GCAGCTACCCCGCCGCTGCCGCCTCCGCTTCAGCGCGCGCTCCACGAACACGGCGCACAACGCGAATTTTTTATAAATAGCTCAGCCGAATGCATGCGGCACCTCTTGCGACGCCGTGTCGATCCGAAATTGATGCGCGCTACGATTGAGTGCCGGAGGAGCGTCGCATGCCCGGCATGGGCTACATCTACCTGCCGGTGGGCTCGGACGAGATGCTCGAGTTCGCCAATGATTGGAACACGTCACGGAAGCGGCGCGGCGAGGCCGAGCTGCCGGTGATCGCCACCACATCGAGGGGCGCGATGAAGGTGATCCGGCGCCTCTGCGGGCATGGCAATCTGCGCCACGTCGGAACCGAGGACACACTGTTCGTCATCGCCCACGGCAGCGCGCAGGGGAGCCGCTACATTGGGGCGGCGCGGGACGCCCAAAGGGAGTTACGCAGGGGCGTCACCGTGTGGGAGGGCGGCACAATGAAGAAGTGGTCGCCGCCGGAGTTCGCCCAGCATCTGGAGAAGGAGGGCTTGCCGAAGGGATTCCGAGACTTGCGCCTGGTGGCCTGCGGCTCCGGGCTCAAGAGTCCCAAGGCGGAACGCCCCTACGGCGAAGACCTGTTCAATGCGCTGCGGGCCAACGGCTACTGGAAGATCCAGGTCACCGGGTACCTCGGTGCCGTCAGGTTCACCGACATGTATGGCCTGACCGTGGAGTACAACTCGCACGGCGTCACCTTGGAGCCGGGCGATGAGTTCACCCGAACCTGGATGTGAGACACGGCGCCCCCGGGATTTTCCTGAACGGATGCCGTGGCAGAGGCCCCGAAGGCCCATCCGCGGTGCGCTTCCGATGCCCGGTCGCCGCCGGACGCCCCGAGGAAAGCGAACGGCCGCCATCCTCGCAGCGGCGGCGATCAGCCGAGCGAGGCGCCGACCAGCGCGCCTGCGCCGTAGGTCAGCCCGGCAGCTGCTAGGCCGATCAGGAACTGACGCAGGGCGGAGAAGAGCACGCCCCGCCCGGTCATCAGGGCCGTCGCCGCCCCGATAACGAGCAGGGCGGCGCCGCTCAGGACCAGACTTCCGACGATGGCAGCCGTCCCCGTCAAGAGCAGGAACGGCAGCACCGGGACGATGGCGCCGGCCATGAACAGCAGGAACGAGGATCCGGCGGCGGCCCAGGCCGAGCCCCCGAGCTCCTCGGGATCCACGCCGAGCTCCTCCCTGGCCAGGGCGTCGAGCGCCAGCTTCGGATCAGCCATGACGCGGTCAGCGAGCGCCTGTGCCTCTGTCTCGCTCATGCCCTTGGACCGGTAGATCAGGACCAGCTCCTCCCTCTCCTCCGCCGGGAATGCCTCGAACTCGGCGGCCTCGCTCGCGATCTGTCCGGCGGCGAGCTCGCGGGAGCTGGTGACGGACAGCCACTCGCCCATGGCCATGGAGCCCGCGCCGGCGACCAATCCGGCGAGGCCGGTGAGGAGGATCGTCTCGCTCGGCACCTGCGCGCCGGCCACGCCCATGACCAGGCTCAAATTGGAGACCAGGCCGTCATTCGCGCCGAGCACCGCCGCGCGCAGGGCATTGCCGCTCACCCCGCGATGCCGGCCTTCGAGCCGCGCGAGCGTCGCGCCGGGCAAGCCCTTCGGCGCGGCGGAGGCGGCGGCGCCGATCAGCAATGCGTGCCCGTGCTCGGCCGCCGCAAACCCTCGGGCGACCGCCTCGGGCTGGAGATCGTAGGCTCTGCTGTCGCGGCGCTCCTGGGCGGCGATCGCCGGCAGCACGAATTGCGGGCCGAAGCGCCTCGCGAGCCAGCCCAGCGCGCGGACCCGCCAGCTGGGGCGGGGCTCCGGCCCTGCCGCCACGCCGATCTCGGCGAGGCGTCTGCGCCAGAACTCGGCATGCGCCTCCTCGATGCCGGCAAGCCGTGCAAAGACCTGCTTGAGATCGGGATCGGTCTCGGCCTCGGACAGGGCGCGGTACAGCGCGGCGCCATCGGTTTCGCTCTGCAGGTTCTCCCGGTACCGGGCCACGGTTTGCTTATCCGCCATCACCCGAAGCTACCACGCGGCCTCCGCCCGGGCGACGGCGGCGAGGCCGCTCATGGAACCGAACCTGCTGTCGTCGCGCGCATGGCATCCGCCGCCTGGCACGGACGGACCGCCATAGTGCGCGGGCGCCGGACCGCGCACCGCGCCAAGGCGCCGCCGCGCTGCGGATGCAACGTCCTACAGGAAGCCCTCCGGGGCGCGGCCGAGCAGGACCTGTCCGGCGGCGGCGAAATGCGCGCTCCGCGCCTGGATCTGCTGCGAGAGCGTGTGCATGTCGCGGAACCGCCGCTCGAACGGCCCGCCGGGGAAGATCGCGTCCACGCCGGCGGCACGGTAGATGGCCTGCGCCACCTCGACCGCCGCCTGGATCGCGTGCGCGCTGCCGAGCCGCACACGGGCGCGTTCCGCCACGCCGATCGGCGCGCCGCCGGGCACCGCCGCGGCGTAGATCTCCTCAAGCATCTCGCGCAGCCAGGCGCGCGCCGAGCCGATCCGCGCCTCGGCCCGCGCCACTTCGGCCTGCACCAGCGGGTCGTCGGCCAGCGGGCCGAGCCCGCGCGGCGTCTTGCCGCCCACCGCCAGTCCGACGAACGCATCGAGCATCGCCCGCGCGGTGCCGAGCGCGACCCCGGCGACGCCGACGGCGTACAGGCCCTGCATGGTGAAGGCGTAGAGCGGGCCCGGCTCGCGCCGCAGGCTTGGGTCCTCGCGGGTGGTGCTGAACGCCTCGGGCACGAAGAGGTCGGTAACGGCATAGGAGTCGGAGGCAGTGCCGCGCAGCCCGATGGTGTCCCAGGTATCGAGGAGCTCCGCCTCGCTGGCCGGGAACAGCAGGGTACGGATCGCCGGACGGCCGAGATGGTTCAGCCGCAGCGAGCCGTCCGGCTCGCGCACGCGGCAGTGCACGCCCATCCAGCTCGCCATGCGGCAGCCGCTGGCGAAGTCGAAGCGGCCCGTCACGCGGTAGCCGCCGCCTGGAACGGCTTCGGCGACGGTCGCGTTCGGCGGCCCCCAGGCGACCACGGCGCGCGAGTCGGCGAAGATGGCCCTCGCCTCGGCCGGGCCGAGATAGGCGGCGATCAGCGCGGCGCTGTTGGCGACGAAGACATTCCAGGCGACCGAGGCATCGTGGCGGGCGAGTTCCTCGACCGCGAGCAGGTAGGTCGCCGGGTGGACCTCTTCGCCGCCGACCGAGCGCGGCAGCAGCAGGCGCAGCAGGCGCGAGCGGTGCAGCGCCTCGACCAGCGGCGCCGGGATGCGGCGCGTGGCCTCGATCTCCGCCGCGGCGGCCGCGATGGGTCCGGCCAGCGCGCGGGCGCGTGCGGGGGGCGAGTCGTCGGCGCGGTTCGGCGGGTCCATCGCGGGGTCGCCTGTCCTTCGGCCGTCTGCTGCGCGGCCATTGCGCGCCGAGGCGGCGAGCGCTGTCAATCGCGGCGTGACCCGGCCGGCGGATGCACCAGCGCTGGCCGCAGATTCACGAGGCAGCGGCAGCCGGCGGCGGGCGCAGCGCACGCGGCCCGGCCACCGATCGGCTGCCGAGCCGGTCACGCTGCTACGCGCATCACGGCGAGCGAACCGGCTTCCTGGTTTGCCGCTGACATCCACCCGGAGCGTCGTCGGCGGGGGGCCCACGCAGCAGCGTTCAGCCTGCCGCCTGGCGCGGTCGCCAGATGGCGGTGTGCAGCACATGCGCGACAGGGCGCCGCTGCCGGTCCGTCACCGCCACGACCAGCGCATCCAGCTCCACTATGCGGTGGCCCTTGCGATCGCCGTTCGACAGCACGCGCGCGCAGACTGCGAGCGTCTCACCGGCACGGGCGAGGGATAGGTTCCGCACCGTGCTTCCGACATGGATCCAGGGGCCGAGCACCAGGTTATGCGTCAGCACACGGTTGCACAGGCGCAGGATCTGCCCCGGATGCACCAACCCCTCCGCGGCGTAGAGCGGATCGGTCTCCGCGATCCCCTGCAGATAGTCCGCCAACGCCTCGGCGGAGATGCGCTCCGGCACGGTGCACAGCCAGGTGCCCGGCGCGAGCGTCGCCTCGCTGGCCGGCGGGCGTTCCGCGGGCAGCGGCGGTGGCGGGCCCCAGGGGCGGTCCTCCGCGGCCACCCCCATGGCGGGCGCGTCGGTGGGCATCCAGGCGCGGCCGGTCGCGCAGAGCACGCCGCCGCTTTCAGCCCGGAGCGTCAGGCCCCCCTCCCTGCCCTCCGGTTCGGCCGTTACCCGAACCGGTGCCCCGTCATAGACCGGCTTCAGGAAGCGGCACTCGGCGGCGCCCCGCGTCAGCCAGTCCTGCCCCCAGCGGGCGACGACCGGGTGGCAGGCATAGGCATAGACCTCCACACCCGGCACCAGCGCGCCGGTGAAGCCGAAGCGGCGCGCAACCTCGTCGTCGTGGATCCGGTTCTCCGATGCGCGCGAGAGGTTGTTCGCCCGCACCTCGTAGGAAAGTTCCGCCGCCGCTCCGCCCATGCCCTGGCTCCCTCGCCCCTGCGAACCCCGCCAGGGTCGCGCGGCCGGCGGCCGCCGTCCATCCTGGCCCTGTGGGCGGGCGATGGCGGACACCGCGTGCGGCAGACCTGTGCGGCGGATAGGGCCGGCTTGCCGGGACACGTCTGGCCCCTCGGACCGTATTCGAGGGTCCCACTTCGCGATCAGGGAGGCATCAGGGGGAGGCCGGCGCGGTCATGCCGTCGCCGCCATGTGCCTTTCCCGTCGCAGCGCGCCTCTCGCGCGACCGCCTGCCATGCGACGGTCTGGCGCGCAGACCGCGCGATCAGCCGCGCCCGATCGTGGCGAGCGCAGCGCGAAGGCGTCACGGGCGCCGACTGCCAGCGCGGCCCGTGAGCCGTCGGCGGTCACCGCCAGCGCGGCGACGGCATCGCGCTCCCCCAAGGTGACGCGGCGCGCCAGCCGGTCGAGGACCGGCGCGATGGCCTCGCCCTCCCTGGTGCGCTCGACGGCGACGACGAGGAGGTGCCAGCCCTCTTTCCTGCGCAGCACCGCCAGCGCGCCACGCTTCAGGAAGGCGGCGATGTCCGCATCCGCGGGCGCCCGGTATACGGCCCTCACATCGTAGCAGGCCCGTCCACGGTAAACGCGGATGCGGACCGTCCGCGCCTCGTCCGTCTTACCACTGACCGTCTGCATGGCGGCAGTCTAGCCCGATCGTACCGTGCGGCGGGCCAGGAATCGCTTGGCCATGTCCCGCCCTTCGAGCCGCCTCTTAGCCGGTCTCGGTCCCGTACCGCACCCCAAGGCACTGCGTTCGCAGGACCCCGCCGGCCGCGCCCGCCCACCCGGACGCCGGCGCCCCTTCCGCGCTGCGCGGGGGACACCGGCGACGGGCAATGCGATCAGGCCGTCGCCCTCACCACGACCGGTAATAGCCCTGTGGGGCACGGTAACCGTAGCCATAGCCGTATTGCTGCTGGCGCCAAGCCTGCCGCGCGGTGCGGCGCGCCTGGCGTTCCCGCTCGATCCGCCACGCCTCCCTGCGGGCGGCCTCGTTGATCCGGGCCTGCTCACGGGCGCGGCGGCGCTCGCGCCGGTACTCGTGGCGCTGCCACGCGTAGGGGCCGCGGTCGTAGTAATACTGGACCGGAACCGGCTCCGCCGCCAATGAGGGTTCCGTCATGGCCGGAACACCAGGCGCCATCATGCCGGCGAGGGCGAGCATCGCGAATGTCTGCATGGCTTCCTCCTCAAAGGAGCCAATAACGACACCAGAGTGCTCTCGGTTCTGATTACGGCAAATCGATGGCAGGACCGGATAGGAGATACAGATGGTCCCCGAAATCTATATTCCACATCGCCGCTCAACCTGCGACGGGCACCGGCCATGAGGAAGGACCTGGCCGGCGGCGCGCCTGCGCCTGCTTCCGGCCCGACCTTCGGCGCGGCGCTGCTCGCGCCGCCACCGCCGCACCCTACGGCACCCTGCCCTCACGCCGGGGGTGGCCGCAGCTGCTCGCGCAGCCCGCTCGGCGGCCGGCCCACCCCGCCTCATCACCAATAGGGGCGACGGTAGTACGGTGGCGGGGCGTAGTACCGGCCGGACGGCGGCGGGCCGTAGCGGTAGCCATAGCCGTACCCATACGGCCGGTAGTAGCCCGCACCGTCATAGGCCACCACGCAGCCGCCGAGGCCGAGGCCGCAGCCGATCAGCAGGACCAGCAATAGGAGGAGCCGTCGCATGGCCGTCGTCGCTCTCCGAACGTTTTGGCCCCGCTGGAGAACACCGCGCCGCCCGGCCCGGTTCCAGGGCCGGCACGAGCCGCCCGGCCGATCCTCGCCCGGCCCCGCCGATGCCTGGGCAAAGCGGGGAACCCTTGCCCCCGATTGAAGGCCGCGCCCTGAGCGTTATCGTATCAAGGCCCGGAGGCGCGCCCGCACGCGGCCGCACCTGCTGGCTCGGTGCATGCGCGTCGGACGGACGGATGAGAATGTCGAACGGCAAGGAGGATTGGCGGCGGGCGCGCAGAGGGCGCAAGCGCGGTGGCTTCGACGACGATGACTCGATGTACGAAGGCAGAGGCGGCTGGTCGCCGCCCCCGTCGCCCCCCGCCGCGCGCCCATTCGGCGGCACGGGCCCGTCCAGGCCTCCGCGCGGCGGCCCCGTTCCCGGCTTCGGTCCCGAGGTCGGCGCCGTGGTCAGGCGGTTCGACCCGGAGCGCGGCTTCGGCTTCGTGCAGGTCGAGGACGGTTCGGACGGAGACGCCTTCCTGCACATCAGCGTGCTCCAGCGCGCGGGCGCCAACGCCGTGGGGCCGGGCCAGCGCCTGCGGGTGCGCGTCGGGCCGGGCCAGAAGGGGCCGCAGGTGACCGAGGTGCTGGAGGTCGGCGAGGTCGATCCCGCGGCGCTCGCCGCGCAGCCGCCGCGTGCCCGGGCCGGCGGAGGCCGCGCGATGCCCTCGCTCGAGGGCGCTGAGGAGGTGCGCGGGGTGGTGCGGTGGTACGACGCCGCGAAAGGCTTCGGCTTCGTCGCGCGCGAGGACGGCGGCAAGGACGTGTTCGTGCACGCCACCGCGCTGGCGCGGAGCGGCATGACGCCGCTCACGGAGGGACAGACAGTGGTGCTGCGCGTGGTGCCGGGGAAGAAGGGGCCGGAGGCGGCATTGGTCGAGCCGGCGGCCTGACCTGGACGCAGGGGCGCCGGCACGCTGTCTGCGGCGCGTCGGGGCCAGGCTTTTCTGGGGCCGCGATTTTGCGCCCGAGGTGTTCCTACCCAGGGCGATCGCGGCCTAGGGAGCGACGCGCCCGAGCCTCACGGTCCAGCCCTCGAAGGATGGCTCGCCGCAGTCGTCGCAGCGCAGCTCAGGACGCAGCCCGATCATGCCCAGCCTTGCGTCGCGGCCGACCCGGGCGACGAGCTCGGCACGCGTGAAGGTCCGCACGCGGCAGGCGCAGCGCAGGCGCACGGCCTCATCGAGCGCGATGTCGGCGACGGTGTGTCGAGGCAGCGGCGGCATGCGCGAACGAATATAGAACGGAACTGGCGGGCCGCCAAGGAATCGCGCTCCATGCGTCGGTCGGCGCCAGTGCATGCCCTGCACCGTGGCGATCGCGAATGCGCCCTTCCGCGCCGGAGGAGCGGGCGGCGCGGACGTTCATGCCCGCCCTGGTGCAGGGTGGTTCGGAGGCGGCGTTCCGCAACTCATCGCGATCCGCGCCCTCGGCGATCCGGGTCGCTCCAGGATCCGTGCGG
>JADGHI010000169.1 GCA_019689515.1 Acetobacteraceae bacterium
CGCACCTCGCCGCCGAGGACGTCGCAGCCGCGGCCCGGCCGGTCGGCTGGCGGCCGTGGACGCTACCGCCGCGCTTGGTCCCGGCGGTGAGCGCCCTCGCGGCGCTCGACGGCGTCGCGGCCGACGATCTTGCTGAACCGGTGGTCCTTCTCATAGAGCAGCGCGAGCTTGCTCTTGTCGAGATGTCGGAAGAACTCGTCCCAGGAGATCTCGACAAGCGCATCGTGCTCGGACTGCGGAGCGTCCGGGAACATGATGCGGATGATGCCGTATCGTCGTCCGAGTGGGTGCGCGCGACGGCACCTGGCTTCCCGCCCTGCGATTCCGCCCATTTGCGGATCGTCTCGCGATCGGTCGTGTATTCGGCCATGGCCGATGCTCCTCCGCGCTGCGCGGGCGGGTGTGCCGGTCCAACTCCTGAGCGGTGGCGTGGTTCGGGCCCGCCGGCGCGCGGCGGGCGGCAAGCAGGCGCCCGCACCCTGTTGGGCGCGGCGCCGTCCCGGCGCAGCGCCGCCTGCCCGCAACGGTGCACGCGGCGCGCGATCCGGGAAACCCCCGCTGGCACCGGCTCGCGCACTTGGTCGGCACGCGGCGCGGCACGCTGGAGGAGCTGGCTGCCCTGGTGCACCAGGCTCGCATCACCCACGTGCCGGCGCCGCCGGACGACGCGCCGCAGGACGCCGTCGCGCGCATCGCCGCGCTGTTCGACCACGCGGTGGCGCAGGCGCCGGAAGCGAGCGTCGCCGCCTGTTCCTTCGGCGACCCTGCGCTCCTCGACATGGCGACCGCCGAACTGGTGCGCTGGCTGGAGCGGGAGGCGCTGATCGCGCCCGGCGCGGAGGTGCTCGACCTCGGCTGCAGGATCGGCCGGGTGACGGCCGCGCTCGCGCCGCGCTGTGCCTCGGTCCTCGGCCTCGATATCTCGCTCGGCATGGTGGAGGAGGCGCGGCGGCGCCATGCCGGCCTGCCGAACCTGCGCTTCGCCGTCACCTCGGGGGCAGATTTGGCCGGACTTCCGGAGTCAGCGCTCGACCTGGTGCTGGCGGTGGACAGCTTCCCCTACCTCTTCCAGGCCGGGAGGGAGGTGGCCGAGCGCCATGTCGCCGACGCCGCACGGCTGCTCCGCCGCGGCGGCGCCCTGGCGATCCTGAACCTCTCCTATCGGGCCGATGCCGAGGCGGACCGTACCGACGCTCAGCGCTGGGCGGCCCGCCACGGCTTTGCGCTGGTCCATTGCGGCGACCGCCCCTTCACGCTCCGGGACGGCCGCGCCTTCGTCCTGCGCAGGACCTGACGAGGGCTTGCGCCGGCGTCGCGCCGCCGGCCCGCGCCTTCGGGATCAAGCGGGACGCAGCGAGTCCCGCCACGCGACGTAGCGCCGGATTCCTTCCGCGATCGGTACGCGCGGCACCCAGCCGATCTCCCGCTCCGCCTTCGCGCGGCTGAAGCCGAGATGCATGCCGCCGGCCGAGCGGACGGCGCGGCTGTCCTCGCGGTACTCGGGTTCGAGATGCGTCGCCCCGCAGGCCTCGAGCACCAGCCGCACCACCTCCGCGAGCGTCGTGTCCACCCCGGTCGCGAGGTTCATCACATGGCCATGCGCCGCGCTGGTCATCGCCGCGAGGCAGCCGGAGGCGATGTCCGTGACGTGGATGTAGTCGTGCACCTCGCGCCCGTCGCCGGGAATCACCGGGCGCTCGCCGCGGCGGATGCGCTCGTAGGTCTCGGCGATGAAATTGGCGTTCACCGCCCGCCCGTGCTGGCGCTCGCCGTAGACCGAGGCGAAGCGCAGGGCGTTGAACTCCACCCCGTATTTCTGTTCGTAGAGCCGGCCGAGCGCCTCGCCGAACAGCTTGCTCACGCCATAGACCGCGCTGACGGGCGAGAGGCCGGCGACGACGGTGCCCGCCTCCTCGGTCAGCGTCTCCGCTTCCGCGTTACCGTAGGCGGCGACGGAGGAGGCGAAGACGACGCGCCGCACCTTCGCGATCCGCGCCGCCTCCAGCGTGTGCAGCAGACCCATCGTGTTGACCGCGACGCCGAGCGGCGGGTTCTGCGCCATCGGCAGGGTCAGGAAGCCTGCAAGGGCGAAGATGCCGTCCGTACCCTGCGCCGCGTCGATCGCCTCGTTGAGCCGCAGCAGGTCGCCACGGATCAGCCGCACGCGGGGCTCGCCGGTCAGGTGCGCGATCGTGTCGGGCGTGCCGAGCGAAAAGTTGTCGAGCAGCCGGACCTCGCGCGCGCCCGCGGCGAGCAGCGCATCGGCGAGGTGCGAGCCGATCAGGCTCGCGCCTCCGGTGATCAGCCAGGTCGCGCCCTTCGGCTCGATCGGCATGGGTTTCCTCCTGTTATCGCCTGGCGCAGTTGCGCAAAGCCTATTGGGCGCCCGGAGCGCGTCAATGCGGCGGCCGTCGGGGCAACGGCCGCCGCGGGAACCGCCTCAGCGCAGTGGCCAGGGGAGGTCCACCATCGCCTGCAGCACGCCCGCCGGGAAGTCGAGCACCAGCACCTGCGCCGAGACCAGCAGCACCCCGCAGGCGATCGCGGTCAGAGCCAGGGTCATCGGCCAGGAGCAGCGCGCGGCGCGGCGCAGGAAGGCCAGGAAGAACAGGATGTTGGCGAGGAAGAACCCGATCAGCGCCGCGAGCGCGACCAGCCCCGCCACCCAGCCGAGATAGGTCCAGAACCCACCGAGCTCGGGATCGGGCTGCACCTCCGCGTCGTGCAGCAGGCCGCCGGGCGGGTTGCGCGCGAAGCCGATCTGCAGGACGAGCGGCAGGCTGATCAGCAGCATCACGACCGCGAGCCCGCCCGGGAAGACGCCGCCGAGGAAGCTCTGACGCAACGCATCCGCCAGCACCGCCGCGAACAGCACCACCGGGACCAGGGCGAACAGCGCCTGCGCGCGGCGGGTCTCGGCGGCCCGCGGCGTCTCGTCCTCCGCCTCGGCCAGCTGGCGCTGGCGGATGCCGAGGAACACGCAGATCAGGATCAGCCCGGCGATCACCAGCACGCCCGGGCGGAGCAGGAAGGACCAGCCGTGGAACTGCAGCGCCTGGTAGAGATAGGTCTCCATCGGCTGGGCCAGCACGAAGCCGACCACGAAGGGCGGCCGCGGCCAGCCGTAGCGGCGCATCAGCAGCCCCAGCGCGCCGATGCCGAGCAGCAGGAACAGGTCGGCGAGGTCGCGGTTGGTGTTGAACGCGCCGAAGCAGACCACCATGACCATGAAGGGCGCGATCAGCCCGAAGCGGATCACGGTGAGCCGCGCGATCAGCGGCGAGGTCAGGAAGCACAGCCCCGTGCCCATCACGTTCGCGATCGCGAGCGACCAGATGATCGCGTAGGTGAGGTCGAGCCGGTTGGTGACGAGCTGCGGCCCGGCCTCGATCCCGATCAGCGTCATCCCCCCAAGGAAGACCGCCATCGTGCCGGAGGAGGGGATGCCGAAGAACAGCGTCGGCACCAGCGCCCCGCCCTCGCGCGCGTTGTTCGAGGCCTCGACTGCGATCACGCCGCGCACGTCGCCCTTGCCGAACTGTCCGTTCTTCTCCGTCTGGATCGCGTGGCCATAGACGATCCAGTCGGTCACGCTGCCGCCGAGGCCCGGGATCGCGCCCAGCACGCTGCCGATCGCCGAGCTGCGCACCAGGAGCCACCAATGGCGCAGGGTGTCGCGCAGCCCAGCGAACCAGCCACGCCCGAGTTCGGCCGTCTGCGAGATCGTGCCCCCGCCGCGCGCGAGATCCACGATCTCCGACAGGGCGAAGATGCCGAGCACGAGGACCGGCAATGGCAGCCCGTCGGAGAGGTAGATCGTGCCGAAGTCAAGCCGGTACTCCGAGGTCGCCGGCGCCGCGCCCACCGTGCCGAGCGCGAGGCCCATACCGCAGGCGACGACGCCCTTGGCGAAGCTCCGCCCCGCCAGCACCCCGACCATGGAGAGACCGAGCACGGCCAGCATGAACAGCTCCGCCGTGGTGAGGGCGAGGATCAGCGGCCGCGCCACCAGCACCGCGCCGGTCAGGATCACCGCGCCGACGATCCCGCCCACCATCGAGGCGATGAAGGAGGCGGAGAGCGCCCGCGCCGCCTCGCCCCGCCGCGCCATCGGGAAGCCGTCGAGGATCGTCGCCTGGCTCGCCGAGGAGCCGGGGATCCCCATCAGGATCGAGCTGAAGGTGTCCGCGGTGGCCGCGACCGCCACGAGCCCGACGAGCATGGCGAGCGCCGCCACCTCATCGAGCCCGTAGATGAAGGGCAGCACCAGCGACAGCCCGGCGAGGCCGCCGAGCGCCGGCAGCACGCCGATCGCGTAGCCGATGCCGACGCCCAGCGCCATGTACATCAGCCGCTCGGGGCTCGCGAGCGCGAGCAACGCCGAGAGCAGCGCCTCCATCATGACCGTGCGGCTCCGTCGTAGTGGCGGCGAGAGTGCGCCGCGGTCACATGCGGTGGTTGAAGCGGCGCAGCAGCCAGTCGCGCACCCAGGCGCGCGTGGTGTCGCTCATGTTCGTGGCGGCGGCGTAGGCGCGGTTGCAGGCCTCGCCCGTCACCTCGTCGTACTCGCCGATCACGGCGGCACGCTTCTCCTTGTACTCGGGGTCGGCGAGGGTCCGGGCGAAGGCGGCACGGTAGGTGTCGAGGATCGCCGCCGGCGTCTCCTTCGGCAGCACGACGAACTTCTGCGCCGCGAAGCCGGCGACGAACAGCGTCCGCCAGGCCTCCCAGGCCGGGCCGGAGGGCGGAGCGCCGAGCGCGGCGGTGGCGAATTCGGCGAAGTGCGGCAGGTCCGGGAAATTCGGGTCGCGCACCAGCTCGCCCTGCGCGTTCAGCGCGCCCCAGGAAAAGAGCGGCACCGCCTTGCCTTCCCGCACCAGCGGCATGACCTGGGCGTTGAAGGCGGAGGTGGTCTGGTAGTCGATCGGCGTCTCGCCGCGCTCGAAGGCGAGGCGGCCGGGCCCGCGTCCCTGCATGCCGAAGACGATCTGCACATCGAGGCCGAGGATCTCGAAGGCGAGCGCCGGGACGATGTCGAGCGAGGTCGGTCCCTGGCTGCCGTACTTCAGCCCCTGCGCCGCCTTCAGCTTCGCGAAGTCGGCCACACTGCGGACGCCGAGCTCCGGCCGGATGTAGAGCACGCCGCCGGTGGGGCCCGCGAGCACCGGCGCCCAGGCCTTGTAGTCGTAGCGCACCCGCGGGTCGCCCAGGAGGTAGGGGAACTGGACCGAGCCGGTGGTGCCGAGGATCGTCAGCCCGTCAGGCCGCGCCCGCGCAGCGAACTGGTTGGTGCCGTTGATGCCGCCGCCGCCGGTGATGTTGCGGATGACGATGGTGGGGTGCCCGGGCAGATGGCGGCTCAGGAAGGGCAGGTGGAACCGCGCCCAGGTATCGGACCCGCCGCCGACCTGGAGCGGGATGATCCACTCGATGGTCTTGCCGGCGAAGTCCTGCGCACGCGCGACCCGGCCCGGCAGCGTGCCGGCGGCGACGAGCCCGGCGGCGCCCAGCCGCAACAGGTCGCGGCGGCCGGTCCGGCCGTGTGGCGTGATGATGCTCATTGGCGTCCTCTCCCCCGCTTGCCCATGTCCCGGCTCTGGTGCCCATCCGGCCCGCGCGGCGGCGAGCTGGCTTGGCCGATTCGCTGGCCAGATTACGACCGGACCGGCGCCGCGCCAAAGAACCGCAGGAACCAGGCCAGCGTCTCCTCCGGCGCGTGCTCCGGCACATAGTGGCCGCAATCGAGCGGGCCGCCCGTAGCATCCACCGCGTAGTCGCGCCAGATGGCGAGGACGTCGCCATAGACCCGCCCCGTATGGCTCTGCTTGCCCCAGAGCACCAGGGTCGGGCAGGTGATCCGCCGGTCCCGGTCCGCCTCGTCCATCTCGCGGTCGAGCGTCGCGGCGGCGCGGTAGTCGGCGCAGGAGGCGCGGATGGTCTTGGGGGTGAAGCAGCGCACGTATTCGGCGTAGGCCTCGGGCGCGAAGATCGAGATGCCGACCCCCGGCTTGCCGATCTTGCGTTCCATGAACCAGTCGGGGGGCACAGACTCCATCATCCGCTCCGGCAGGCCATTGCCCTGGGCCATGAAGAGCCAGTGCCAGGAGCTCATCGCCCACTCGGCCGAGGCGTTCTGCCAGATGTGCCGGGTCGGCAGGATGTCGAGCAGCGCCACGCGCTCCACCCGCTCCGGATGGTCGAGCGCCATGCGGTGCGCCGTGCGCGCGCCGCGGTCGTGGCCCGCCACCATGAATCGCTCGTAGCCGAGGGCGCGCATCACCTCCACCTGGTCCTGCGCCATGGCGCGGAAGGTGTAGTTGGCCGTGTCGGCGGGGTCCGGGCCGATGCTGTCGCCGTAGCCGCGCAGGTCGGTGGCGACGACGTGGAAGTGCTCCGCCAGCCGTCCGGCGATGCGGTGCCAGGCGACATGGGTCTGCGGATTGCCGTGCAGCAGCAGGAGAGGCGGCCCACTGCCGCCGTGGCGCAGATGGATGCGGGCGGCGCCGCCGGCGGTCGGGATCTCGATGCGCTCGAAGCCCTCGAACATGGTTCCTGTCCCTCCGTTGTGCGCGGCGCCCTCAGTCGATGCGCGCCGGGTCGCCCGAGAAGCCGAGTTCGCAGACGCTGCCGCCGTGGAATTGCGCGGCGACGCTTCCGGCCTCGGGCGCGATGCCTCCCACCTCCGCCGCGAAGGCCTCCGCATCGTCCTGCGGCGCGTAGCCGACATGCGCCCGTGCCGCCGCGTCGCCGCCCCATTTTGCGCGCCGGTTGTTGGAGAGGCCATACAGCACGAGGAAATGGAAGGGCGGCGCCTCCACGCAGCACCGCGCGAGCCGCGCCATGTCGCCGTGGCTGATCCAGGCGTGGAGCTCGCGCGCATTGCCCGGCCGGGCGCGGAAGGCGCCGATGCGCAGGCAGGCGACCTCGATGCCGTGCTTGTCGGCGTAGAGCCGGCCGAGCGCCTCGCCGAACACCTTGCTCGCCCCGTAGAGGCCGCTCGGCCGCGGCGGCTCCTGCGTGCCGACCGCCCGCCCGGCGCGGTAGAAGCCGATGACGTGGTTGCTGCTGGCGAAGATCACGCGCCGCACGCCGTTCTGCTGCGCCGCTTCGAACAGCGCATGGCAGCCGAGGAGGTTGGCGCGCAGGATCGCCTCCGGCGTGCCGCCGGTCTCGCGCGGGATGCCGGCGAGGTGGATGACGCAGTCCACCTCCCGCGTGGCCGCCAGGGCCACGCCAGGCTCGGCGAGATCGCCCTGCAGCACCTCCTCGTGCCCGCATCCGTCGAGCGGCGCGATCGGGCGCAGGTCGTGCAGGCGAAGGCGCTCCGCGCAGCCGCGCAGGGCGGGGCGCAGCACGGTCCCGATCTCGCCCGCGGCGCCGGTGATCAGCAGGCGCCGCCACCGTCGTGCGGCCGGCGGTGCCGGTGCCGCGTCGCCCATCGTTCAGCCATCCACCGTGATCTTCGCGTCCGCGACGATGCGGCCGAATTTCTCGGCCTCCTGGGTTACGAAGCGGCGGGATTCGGCAAGCCCCATGGACTGCACCAGCAGGCCCTGCTCCTCGAAGCGCTGGCGCAGGCCCGGCTCGCGCAGCGCCGCGGCGAGGACGCCGTGCAGGCGTTCCATGATCGGCTCCGGCACGCCTGCGGGCGCGAAGACGCCGAAGAAGTTGACCAGCTCATAGGCGGCGAGCGGCGGGTATTCCGAAACCGACGGCACGTCGGGAAGCTGCGGCATCCGCTCG
>JADGHI010000170.1 GCA_019689515.1 Acetobacteraceae bacterium
CGATATGAGTATGCGATATATGGTATTAACATCACGCGCCAGAGGGGATTCGCCCGCGAAACCATAGGCCGATATTCCTTCCCATCCGGGGCGGAACAGTCTGGAAAGCCAGCCATTCCAGCGCCGGATCAGCGGTTCCGTTGAACCGTCCCGGGCCTCCCGGCGCCTCAAAACTCACGAAGAAAATCCTATATACTGGCGATGCGCCATCCCGCCTTCGCCGCCTCCGATCGCCTGCACGCGGCCGCGCCGGAAAGCGACGCCCGGACGATGCCGGCGGACGATCACGAGCACGCGCACGAGGACCCGCGCCTCGCCGCCCGCGCCGCCTGGCTGACCGCGGCGATCCGCGCGCGCCGCGCGCTGCACCTGCTCTACAACGGGTCCTGGCGCGTGGTGCATCCGCACGCGGTCGGGCGGACCTCGCGCGACAAGACCGTGCTGCTCGCCTGGCAGACCGCGGGATTCGGCCGCTCGGGCGAGCGCGAGGGCTGGCGCATGTTCGACGTCGCCCGCATTGACGCCGTCGAGGAGTTGCGCGCCACCTTCACCCCGCGCCCGCGCACCCCGCGCGCCGGAGAGGCCTGGACGCCCGGCATCCGCCACCCGATCTCGGCACTCTGACGCACCGCCGCCCCACCGCACGCGTGCAGGCAGGCAAGCACGCGCGCGCCCGGGCTTCGCTCCGCGCCCCGCGCGTGGCAGGGTGCGCGCCGCTCCGCATCGTGAAGGAGGGCGCGTCCCCATGGCCGAAGGCCGACTCTTCCTCGGCAGCCGCCGCTACTCGTCCTGGAGCCTGCGCGGCTGGCTCTGCGTGCGCCTCGCCGGCCTCGAGGTCGAGGAGGTGGTGATCCCCCTCGGCGCCAACGGCACGCCGGCGATCAAGGCCGTCTCGCCCAACGGTCTCGTTCCCTACCTCGAGCACCGCGGCGCGCGCGTGTGGGAGAGCATCGCCATCGCCGAGTACTGCGCCGAGCAGAAGCCCGGCCTCTGGCCCGCCGATCCCGCCGCGCGCGCCCACGCCCGCAGCATCGCCGCCGAGATGCACGCCGGCTTCCGCCCGCTGCGGGTGGCCATGCCGATGAATCTCGGCCGCGAATTCCCCGGCGGCGGCCGCACACCCGAGGCGCTCGCCGATATCGCACGCATCGAGACGATCTGGCGCGAGGCCATCGCCGCCTCCGGCGGCCCGTTCCTGTTCGGTCGCGAATTCGGCCTCGCGGACGCGATGTTCGCCCCCGTCGTCACGCGCTTTCTCACCTGGCAGCCGGAGATCGCGCCCGACACCCGCGCCTATGTGCAGGCCGTGCGCGCCCATCCGCTGATGGAAGCGTGGTACCGCGCCGCGCTGGCGGAGCCCGCGGACTGGCTGCTCGACAAGTACGAGAACCCGCCGGGAGGGACGCCGCAGTGAGCACCGCCATCGCCCTCGACCATGTCGGCGTCGCCGCGCGCGACCTCGCGCCGCTCGCCGCGGCCTATGAGCGGCTGGGCTTCACCCTGACGCCGATCGCGCAGCAGAGCGGGCGGCGGCGGCCGGACATGCCGGTGGAGAAGTTCGGCAGCGGCAACCGCTGCGCCTTCCTCCGTCACGGCTATGTCGAGCTAATCGCGATCCTCGATCCCACGCTCTACGACAACGGCCTCGGCGCCTGGATCGCGCGCTATCCGGGCCTGCACATCCTGGCTCTGGCAATGGCGGACGAGCAGGCGAACCTGGAGCGCCTGCGCAGTGCCGGCGTGCCGATCCCGGGCGTCGCCTATCTGGAGCGCCCGGTCGAGGAGGGCGGCCCGACCGCCCGCTTCGCCCGCCTGCCCTTCCCCGACGCGCCGGAGGGCCGGGTGCAGCTCATCCGTCACCTGACGCCGGAGGCGATCTGGCAGGACCGCTGGATGGACCACGCGAACGGCGCCGTGGCGCTGGAGGCGGCGATCCTCGTCTCCGGTGCGCCGGCGGAGAGCGCGGCGCGGCTCTCGCGCCTCGCCGGCCTGCCGGTGGAGCCCGATCCGGCGGGCGGCTTCGTCCTGGTGTTGCCGGGCGCGCAGGGGGCAGCCGGGCCGCGCTCGCCGGCGATGCAGACGCGCGTGCGCATCCTGACGCCGGAGGGCCTCGCGCGTGTCCTGCCCGGCGTCGCGCCGCCGGCGCTGCCGGGGATGGCGGGGATGGTGCTGCGCACCGGCGATAGCAACGCGGCCGCGCGACGCGTGCTGGCGGGCCTGCCGGTGCGCGAGGCGCCGGAGGCGGCGCCGGGCGGGCTGATGGTGCCGCCGGAGCTTGCCGGCGGCGCGGCGGTGGTCTTCGCGCCCGGATGAGCAGCGCCGCCGCCGCCGCGGCGATCGGCCGCAGCCTGCGGATCTACTACGCGCCGGGGCGGGCGGCGCGGCTCGATGCCTTCCATGCGCGCTTCCTCGGCGCCGGCGACCTCGCCTTCGACATCGGCGCACATGTCGGCGACCGCGCGGCGAGCTTCCGCCGGCTCGGCGCGCGCGTCGTCGCGGTGGAGCCGCAGCCGCGCCTCGCGCGCCTGCTGCGCCTGCTGTTCGGGCGCGACCCCGACGTCGCGCTGGTGCCCGCGCTGGTCGGAGCGGCGGAGGGCGAGGCGGTGCTGCGTCTCAACACCGCCAACCCGATGGTCGCCACCGCCTCCGCGGCCTTCATCGCCGCCGCTTCCGGCGCGCCGGGCTGGGAGGGCCAGGTGTGGGACGCGGCGCTCCCGCGGCCCGTCACCACGCTGGATGCGCTGATCGCGGTGCATGGCGTGCCGGCCTTCGCCAAGATCGACGTCGAGGGCCACGAGGCGGCGGTGCTCGCCGGCCTGTCGCGCCCGCTGCGCGCGCTCTCCTTCGAGTTCACGACCATCCAGCGCGCGGTGGCGCGGGACTGCCTCGATCGGCTGTCCGCGCTCGGCTACCGCGCCTTCAACGCCTGCCTCGGCGAGTCCATGGTGTTCGCCCATGCGGCGCCGTTGGACGCCGCGGCGATGGCGGAGTGGATCGCCGCCCTGCCGCACACGGCGAACAGCGGCGACGTGTACGCCAGCCTCGATCCCGCACGCCTGCACCGGGAGTGACGCGGCGCCGCATGAGGCGTGCCGTGCCCTTGCCGCCTGGCCCCAGCCAGTGCCCGGTCCGCGGCGGGCGCCCGCGTCCCCCCTTCACCAACCAGCCCGTTACCTCCGGAGTAATCGCCTTGGCGCCGGCCGACCGCCGATGATCGGGCCATGGAAGCAGCGGAGAGCCAAGGAGGCATCATGTCCGTCCAGGCGCAGTCCTCACCCGGCTGGTCGATCGACAGCTGGCGCAGGTTCTGGAGCAACCCGAGCGTCGAGGTAGCCCTGAAGCGGGTCCCGACGATCGTCGCACCCGAGGTGGTCGCGGTCTGGCCGCGAATCCCCAAGGAGGTCCGCGGCCCTGCCGCCTACGCACAACGCGTCGCGGACCTCCTGACGCTCGTCCCCGACCTGCGCCTGGAGCTGGCGGAACACGCCGCGCATGGCGAGTTCACCTTCATCCGCTGGGCGGCTCGCGGCACCGGCCCGAATGGGCGCTTCGAGGGGATCGGAACGGACCGCATCAGGCTTCAGGGCGGGCTGGTCGTCGAGAACCTCATCATGTCCGACCTTGCGATCTTCGAGGCGCTCGCGCGGCTCGTCGAAGGTGGCGGAGGGCGGCCCGCAAACGGACCGGCGACCCTGCGTCCATAGTCGCTGATGATGCGTGGCGGCCTCTGGCCGGGATGGGATCCGCCGGGCCCTGACCGCTACCGTCGGCCGCCGCCGCCGATGAGCCAGCGCGCGGCGAGGGCGGCATCGCTCGGCGGCAGCCCGGCGAGGCCCCGGTGCAGAGCCATGAGCGCCTCGCAATGCCGGCGTGGCTCGATGGAGGCCGGCGCGTCCTGCGCATCCCCCTTCGTGGCGCCGAGGAGAGGCAGAGCGGCGACGGCCGCCCGCAGCTCTGTATCCGGGTGCCGCAGCAGCCGCGCCCGCACCCGCTCCACCAGCGCCTCGGCGGCCGCCGGGTCCGGCGGCGGCGGGCGACGGTCCGGATCGGCCTCCACCCCTGCGGCCGCAACGGCGGCGCGGCCGAGCGCCTCCAGCACCCGCTCGCGCACGGCGCGCTTCAACCCGCGCAGCGCCGCCGGCGTCACCGCCTCCGTCCCGCCGCGCGCGAGCGCCGGGCAGGCCTCCGGGTTGCCGCGCGCCAGCACCTGCTCCATCGCCGCCAGCGCCCGCAGCAGCGCCCGGGCCTCGGCATCCGGGCCGCGCGGGACGAGCTCCAGCGCGCGCGGCAGCAGGGTCGCGAGCGCACGTTCCAGCATGTCCTCGGGCGCCGCGCCGTCCTGCATCAGCTCCGCGAGCGCCGCGTATAGCTGGGAATCGGCCTCGTCCTGTCCCGCCGCGAGCGGCGCCAGGGTGGGCAGGTTCGCCGCGAGCCAGCGCGCCGCCTCCGCCTCATCCGGCCTGCGCAGCGGCTTGCCCGCGGAATAGGCCGTGCCGTCGGAGAACAGCCGCACCAGGTTCGCCTGCACCAGCTCCACCGGCGTCGGCCACCAGAGCGAGGCGTTCGGCGTGGCGTCCACGCGGTCGAGGAACCAGTCCGGCACGCCGGCGGCGCGGTAGGCGGCGCGATCCTCCGGCGGCATCGGCATCCCGACGCGCTGCCGGATGGGCAGGTCGTCCGGGTCCTTCGGCCGGTGGAAGCCGAGCCGCGCACCCTCGCGCAGCACCCGCTCCTCGCTCGCGACGAAGATCAGCGGACAGGCGGAGACGCACTCGCTGCGCACATAGGTCGTCAGGCGATGACGGCGCACCAGGGCGGCCATCGCGTGCGCCTCGCCGAGATAGCCGCCGGGCGAGGTGAGATGCAGCACGCGCGCCTCCCGCGCCGGGCCGGCCAGGGCGCGTTCCAGCGCAGCGGCGGCGCCGGGGCGGATCTCGCCGCGGAACTCCAGCTCAGCCCCGCCGCGTAGCGGGCGCACGAGGAACGCCGCGACCGGCACCGGCTCCGTGCTTTGCCAGGCGCGCAACAGCGCCGGCGCCGAGTCGACGCCGAGCGCGAGCCCCGCCTGGCCAAGCTGCAGGACGACGGCGAGCTTCGCCAGCACCGCCCACAGCCGCCTCCCGCCGCGCGCCGGATGGCGCGAGGCGGCACGCCAGACGCCGACCGCCTGCCAGAGCGCGAACAGCGCGAGGAAGCCGATCAGCGCGGTCGCGCCGAGCGCATAGACCTGCGCGCTGACCTCGAGATCGCTCTCGATCCTGCCGCGCGCCCGGTCGAGTGCGTTCAGCCCGCCGAGGACCAGGATCGAGAGCAGGACGGTGTTGACCCAGTAGCTGCGCCCGAGGCGCAGCTCGCCGCGCCAGTGCCGGCGGATCCAGCCGCGGCGGCCCACCGGCGCGGCGGAGGCCGGCCCCGCCTTACGGTCCGCCCGTCGTTCCTGCGCCGCCGGCCGCGCTGCCGGCGACGCGGCCGTCGCCGCAACGCTCGCGCGGGCAGGCGGTGCCGGTTGCGGCGGCCGCAATCCCAACGCCTCGCGCAGCGGCCGCCAGTCACCCCCGTCCGGCGTCCAGGCGAGGTCGTGCGGCACGACGCTGCCCTCGCGCAGCATCCTGCGCAGGTCGGCAACCGTGTAGGGGCCGTAGGCCTGGCCGCGGCGCGCGATATGCCAGAGCCGGCCGGATTCGGAGCGGGGCGCGTCCATGGGGATCGGTTAGGCCGGCGGTGCGGCCCCATCCCGCACGTCTCTGCCTAGCGCGCCTTCCCGTCCGGCACCGGCGAGCCGCGGTTGGTGGTGCCCGAGGAGCGACCCGAATCCACCGGCAGGGTGTGCCCCGTGATCCAGCGCGCCGCCGGCGAGGCGAGGAACGCGACCGCCTCCGCGACGTCCCACGCCGTGCCCTCGGTCTTGAGCAGGCCCATCTCGCGCCGGAAGCGCCGCAGTTCCTCCGTCATGCCGCGCGAGGCGACCATCGGCGTGTACACATAGCCCGGCGCCACCGCGTTCACCCGGATTCCGTCCGGCCCGTGGTGCGAGGCCATGGCGCGCGTCATCTGCACGATCGCGCCCTTGGTCGTCGGGTAGAGCAGCCCCGGATGCCCGCCCTGAAGCCCGGCGATCGAGGCCAGGTTGACGATCGCCCCGCCGCCGACCTTCTGCATCTCCGGGATCGCGTACTTGGACATCAGCATGACCGAGGCGACGTTGACGCGCATGGCGTAGTCCCAGGCCGCCGGGTCCACCTTCGTCGCGTCGCCGGGCGGGCCGGAGATGCCGACATTGTTGACCAGGATGTCGAGCCGGCCCCAGCGCGCGACGGCCGCCTCCACAGCGGCGCGGCACTGCGCCTCGTCGGCGACGTCGCAGATCTGCGTGGCGCATTCGCCGCCCTCGGCGGCGATCATGCGCGCGGTCACCTCCATCCACTCCGGCTGCACGTCCGTCAGCAGTACCTTGGCGCCGCGGCGGGCGAGGATGATGGAGATGGCGCGGCCGTTGCCGATGCCGTCACCGCGCGAGCCGGCGCCGGTGACGATGGCGACCTTGCCGGTCAGGCGCGTGGCGTCCTGCGGGTGCTGATAGGGTTGCGACTCGGCCATGGGTCTCCTCCTCGCGTGGCTCGACGGGCGTTGGATTGCGCGAAGACTGCGCCCTGCGCGCGGGCGCGTCCACCCGTCGCGCCGATCGTCTCGTGACGGCGCCAGGTCGCGATCGCCGTGGATGGAAACAACCGGGGCGTGACGCGCTGCTTCGGAAGCGCCTGGCCCGGTGTCGGCCGGACCACCGTGAGGCCGATGCGGAGCTAAGGCGTCGTCGCGTCCGCCAGGAATGCCCGCAGCACGGTCCCCGGCGTCTCCGCCGCAGCGTCGAGAAGGGCGGCGCCCTGCGCAGCCACGGCCTCGCCGGCGTAGCGCCGGAGCTTCGCCAGCACCTCCGCCGCCTGCATCGGCCGTGCCGGGTCGCCCGGCACGCTGTCGGCCGTTTCGGCCATCGCCTCGCCGTCCACGGTGAGCGAGAGCGTCGCGCCACGCCGTTCGCCGCGCGCCGGGTCCTCGCGCAGCGTCACCAGCGCCTCCAGCCGGCGCAGGCGCGGATCGTGCAGCGCCGCCTCCGTGTATGCCTCCGGCCCGAGATCGCCCTGCGCGAGCGCCGCAACCACGGCCCAGGAGAGGCTGAACTGCGCCGTGATCGCCGCGCCGGGCGCGCGGTTGCCGGCGTAGCGCAGCGCTTCCGCATAGGTGGCGAGCTCGATCGCAGCGATGCGGTCGAGCCGGTCCACCACGCGCGGGCGCAGTGCAAGCGCGGCGGCGGCGGCGTAATGCGCGTGACGCACGCCCGCGAAGGGCTTGAGATAGGCCTCGGCGATCAGCCACTCGCCCGGCGGCGCGCAGGCGCCGGGTGTGTCGAGGCCAAGCGCGATGCGGCGCGCCTCGGCAAATCCCTCGGCCGGCGCGTCGAGGCCCGCCAGCGCCGCGCCACCGGCGAGCGCGCCGAGCAGCGCGGCATGCGCCGGATAGCTGTTGCGCCCGTCCATCCCGGCGGCGATCGGCGCGTAGAGCGCGAAGGGGACCTGGCACGCGGCGAGCCGCACCGCCCGCGCCGCCGCCGCGCGGTCGCCTTCCGTGGCGAGCCGCACCGCCGCCGCCGCGGCGCCGAGCGCGTGCCAGGAGCCGTCCACATGCATCCCCGGCCGGATG
>JADGHI010000171.1 GCA_019689515.1 Acetobacteraceae bacterium
GGGGGGTTTGGGTGGGGGGGGGGGGTGCGGGGCCCCCCCCCCGCGGGGGGGGGGGGCGCCCCTGGCCCGCTCGGCATCATCGCCGGCGGCGGCGACCTGCCGGTGCGGGTCGCCAGGGCCGCCCGCGCGGCCGGGCGCGAGGTCTTCGTCATCGTCATCGGCGGGCACGGCGATCCTGGCCGCTTCGGCACCATCCCCAAGGTCGTGCTGCGCCTCGGCGCTGCCGGGCAGATGATGGAGCTGCTGCGCGCCCGCGGCATCCGCCAGCTCGTGCTCGCCGGGCGCGTGACGCGGCCCTCGCTCTTCTCGCTGCGGCCGGACCCCACGGGCGCGCGGCTGATCGCCCGCATCGGCGCGAAGGCCTTCGGCGGCGACGACACGCTGCTCTCCGCCGTGACCCGTGTGCTCGCCGAGGAAGGTTTCGAGGTGGTGGGCGCGCAGGCCTTCCTCGACGACCTGTTCGCCCCGCCCGGGCTGATGACGAAGCGTGCGCCCGACGAGCAGGCGATGGCCGATATCCGCCGCGGCATCGCCGTGGTGCGCGCGCTCGGCGCTGTGGATGTCGGCCAGGCCGCCGTGGTCCAGCAGGGCCTCGTGCTCGGCGTCGAGGCGATCGAGGGAACCGACGAGCTCCTCAGGCGCTGCCGCGACCTGGCGCGCGAGGGAGCGGGCGGCGTGCTGGTCAAGCTGGTCAAGCCCGGGCAGAGCCGCCTGATCGACCTGCCGGCGATCGGCCTCGCCACCGTCCTGGAAGCCCAGGCGGCGGGCCTGCGCGGCATCGCCGTGGAGGCCGGCGGCACCATCATCCTGGACCGCCCCGCCATTGCCGCGGCGGCCGATGAGGCGGGCCTGTTCCTGATCGCGATCGACCCTGAGGATCCCGCCTTGAAGGAGGAGATCACGCCATGAGCGAGACGACGACCACCGGCGGCCGGTTCCTGCACACCATGATCCGGGTCGGGAATCTCGACCGCAGCATCGATTTCTACACGCGCCTGCTGGGCATGAAGGAGCTGCGCCGGCGCGACGTGCCGGAGGGCAAGTACACCCTGGCCTTCGTCGGCTACGGCGACGAGGCTTCGAACACCGTGCTCGAACTGACCTACAATTACGGCGTCGAGACGTACGAGCACGGCACCGCCTTCGGTCACCTTGCGATCGGCGTCCAGGACGTGAAGGCGACCTGCGAGCGCCTGCGCGCTGAGGGCGTGAAGATCACGCGCGAGCCCGGGCCGGTGAAGTTCGGCACCACGGTGATCGCCTTCATCGAGGATCCGGACGGCTACAAGATCGAGCTGATCGAGCGGGCCTGACGCCCGCCCGCATCGACGTGCCCATGCCCGGTCCGTTTGGCTTCCTCCGCGACGCGGTCGTGGGGGCGGAGGATGCGGCGCTCGCGCTGCTCGGACAGGAGCGGGTGCGGCTCGCCGTCACCGGCCTGTCGCGCTCGGGCAAGACGGTCTTCCTCACCTCGCTGGTCGCCAACCTGCTCGCCGCCGGCACCGGGCTGCGCACCCTGCCGGCGCTGGAGGCCGCCTCGGGCGGCCGCCTGCGCCGCGCGCGCGTGGTGCCGGCCGGCGTCGAATCGGTGCCGCGCTTCGACTGGCAAGGGCACCTCGCCGCGCTCGCCGCCGACCCGCCGCGCTGGCCCGCGCGCACCGACGACCTCTCCACCCTGGCGCTGACGCTCGAGCTCGACCGCCGCTCCTGGATCGGTGGCCTTCTCGGCGGCCGCAGCGTCACGCTGGAACTGCTCGACTACCCCGGCGAGTGGCTGCTCGACCTGCCGATGCTGCGCCAGTCCTTCGCCGAGTGGTCGGCGGCGACGCTCGCGCGCCTGCGGCGTGGGTCGCGCGCCGCGGCCTTCGCGGACTTCCTCGCCTTCGTGGATGCGCTGCCTGCCGGCGCGCCGGCGGACGAGCCCCTCTCGCGCCGCGGCTTCATCCTCTACCGCGATGGGCTGCATGCCGCGCGCGACACGCACGGACTGCGCCTGCTGCAGCCCGGCCGCTTCCTCAACCCGGGGCCGCGCGGCGAGGCGCCGCTGATGTGGTTCTTCCCGCTGCCGCACGCCGCAGAGGGCGGCGGCCTCGCCGAGCTCTGTGCCCGGCGCTACGACGCCTACCTCGCCGACCAGCGGGCCGCCTTCTTCGATCCCTTCTTCCGCCGCTTCGACCGCCAGGCGGTGCTCGTGGACGTGCTCGGTGCCCTTCACGCCGGCCAGGAGGCCTTCGACGACACGGCCGAGGCGCTCGCCGAGATCGCCGCCGCGCTGCGCTATGGCGGTTCCTGGCTCGACTGGCTGACGGGTCAGGGGGTGCGCCGCGCCGCCTTCGTCGCGACCAAGGCGGACCATGTCCCGACGCGCCAGCGCGAGGCGCTGACCTCGCTGCTGGAGGACCTCACCACGGCGCCGCGCGAGCGCGCTCTTGCGGCGGGGGCGGAGACGGGCGTGCATGCGCTCGCCGCGATCCGCTGCACCGAGGACGACGTGGCGACCCTGGAGGGGCGCCGGGTCGGTGCAGTGCGCGGCGTTCTGCTCGGCAGCGGGCGCGTCGCCAAGGTCTATCCCGGCGAGGTGCCGCTGCGCCGGCCGGGCCCCGAGTTCTGGCAGCACGGCAGCCTGTTCGAGATGCCGGAGTTCCAGCCGCCGCGCCTCGATCCCCATGGTGCGGCGGGCGTTCCGCATCTGGGCCTCGACACGCTGCTGGCCTGGCTGATCGGAGACCTGCTGTGAGCGAACCGGGCGCAGCACTGCCCCCGCCGCCGCGCAGGCCGCGGGTGATCCTCGATGAGGGAGAGGCGCCGCCGCCTCCGCCTGCGCCGCGCCCGGAGCCGGCCCCGCCTCGTGGCATTGAGACGCCCCCAGCGCCGCGCCTCGACTTCGGCTGGGATCGCGCCGTGGCGCCCTCGGCCGCGGCGCGCGTGAGGCCGGCGACGGGCTGGTCCACCCTCGGCCTGCTCGGCGCTGGGGCGGGCGTCCTGGTGCTCGGCCTCTCGGCGCTGGAGGCGGCGAATTTCGTCGCCGCGCAGTTCGCGCGAGCGACCTGGCTCGGCGTGCTCACCCTCGGTGTCGCCGGCGCCGGCTACGGGCTGATCGGCGCGGCGCTGTGGCGCGAGCTGCGCGGCCTCGCGGGCCTGCGCAGCGTGGACCGCGCTCGCGCCGCTTTCGCCCGCGGCGACCACGTGACGGCGCGTGAGGAGGCGCTGCGCTGGGCGGCCGAGGTGCCGGTCGCGCAATCCGTCCTGCCGGCGCTGCGCGCCTCCAACGACCCCGACAGCCTGCGCGCGATCCTGGAGGCGGGGCCGCTCGCCGCGCTCGACGCGCAGGCGCAGGCGCTGGGGCGCGCGGCGGCGCTGCAGGCCTTCGCCGTGACGGCGATCAGCCCTTCGGCGGGGCTCGACGCGCTGGTCTTCGCCTGGCGCGGCGTGCGGCTGGTGCGCCAGATCGCGGCGCTGCACGGGCTGCGGCCAGGGATTGCCGGCACGGTCGCGCTCCTGCGGCGCACCCTGCTCGATGCCGCGACGGTTGCCGCGACCGATGTCGCGGTGGACACCGCCGCGCGCGCCCTGCTGACCAACCCGCTCCTGACGAAATTCGCCGGCGAGGCGGCGACCGGCGCGGTCGCGGTGCGCCGCATGCTGCGTCTCGCGCGCGCCGCCTCGGAGGCCTGCCGGATCGTGCCGCCGCGGTGAAGGGTGCTGCGCGGGGCGGCCGCGCTAATCCACCCTGAGGCCCACCCGCGCCACGATTTCCCGCCACTGCGCGATCTCGCGCCGGATCCGCTCGGCGTAGTCCTCCGGGCTGCCGGCCACCACGCCGTAGCCCAGCTCCTCCAGCCGTGCCTTCACGGCCGGCTCGCGCGCCGGGGCGATCAGGACCGCGTGCAGCCGCTGAACGATCTCGGGCGGCACACCCTTCGGGGCGATGAAGCCCCACCAGCCGACGAGGTCCACACCGGGCAGGCCCGCCTCCGCCATCGTCGGCACATCCGGAAGCTGCGGGCTGCGCGCTGTCCCCGAGATGGCGAGCGCGCGCAGCCGCCCCGACTGCACATGCCGGAAGGAGGAGGAGATCGCGACCAGGCCGTACGGCACCTCGCCCGCCACCAGCCCGGTGAGCTGCGGCCCGCCGCCGCGGTAGCCGACCTGATTGAACTCGACGCCCGCGGCGAGCTGCATCTGCACCATGGTCAGGTGCGTCGGCGTGGCGATCCCGCCATGCGAGACCGCGAGCGTGCCCGGCTGCGCCCGCGCCTCGGCGAGCACATCCGCCAGGCTGCGCGCGGGCGCGTTGGGGTTGGCGAGCAGCACGAGCTGCGCCGTCACCGCGAGCCCGAGCGCCGTGAGGTCCCGCTCCGTGTCGTAGGGCAGCCGGTCGCGCATGAGCGCGGGATTCACCACCAGGGCGTTGTCCGCCGTGCCGATCGTGTAGCCATCCGGCGGCGCGGTCAGCACCGCCTGGGTGCCCGGGATGGAAGCGCCGCCGCCGCGGTTCTCCACCAGGAAGGACTGGCCCGTGATCTCCGTCGCGCGCTGCGCCAGGATGCGCGCGACGATGTCGCTGCTGCCGCCCGGCCCATAGGGCACGACGATCCGGACCGGGCGTTCGGGAAAGCCGCGTGCCGTCCGCTGCTGCGCATGCGCGGGGCGGGCGGCGGCGCCCGCCAGCGCCGAGACACCGGGCAGGGCGGTGGCGGCGGCGAGGAGGGCGCTGCGGCGTCGCATTGTGGTGTGCTCCCTACCCCTCCAGCCGTACGTTCGCCGCCCGCACCACCTCGCGCCACTTCGCGATCTCGTTGCGGATGAAGGTGGCGTATTCCTCCGGCGTGGCCGGATGGGGGATGGTCGCCATCTCGGTCAGGCGGGCGGCGATGGCGGGCTCGCGCAGGATCGCGACCACGTCGGCGTTGATCTTGCGCACGATCTCCGGCGGCGTCGTCGCCGGCGCGACCAGGCCGGCCCAGCCCACGGCCTCGTAGCCCGGGGCGAGCGACTCCGCGAGCGTCGGCACATCCGGAAGCTGCGGTGCGCGCTGCGACATGGTGACGGCGAGCGGCCGCGCGCGCCCGGCGCGGATGTGCGGCAGGGCGCTTGCGATGCTGTCGAACATCACCGGGATGTTGCCCGCGACGAGGTCCGTCACCGCCGGTCCGCTGCCGCGGTAGTGGACGATGTTGAAGCGCAGGCCCGTGCGGAGCTGCAGCAGCTCCGTCGCCAGGTGCTGCGAGGTCGCGGGACCGGCCGAGGCAACGTCGATCGCCCCGGGCCGCGCGCGGGCCTGCTCGGCGAGCTGCTGGATCGTCTGCGCCGGGAAGGAGGGATGGCAGATCACGAGCAGCGGCACGATGGCGAGGCCGGTGATCGCCGCGAAGTCCTTCTCCGCGTCGTAGGGCAGGCGCGGCAGCACGCTCGGGTTGATGCCGAGGGTGCCGGAGGTGCCGGCGGTGAGGGTGTAGCCGTCTGGCGCGGCCCGCGCGCCGGCCTCCAGCGCGGGTGCCCCGGCACCGCCGCCGCGGTTCTCGACCACCACGCGCTGCGGCCAGCGCCGGGACAGCTCGTCGGCGACCAGGCGCACCACGATGTCGGTGGCCTGACCGGGCGGGAAGGGGACGATGATGCGGACGGGACGGTTGGGGTAGTCGGTGGCTTGCGCGCCGGCCAGACGTGGCGCGGCGAGGGCGGCTGCGGCCGCGGCGAGCGCGGCCCTGCGGGTTGGCGTGAAGGCCATGGCGTTTCTCCGGATCGGCCGCGGCGGGCCCTGGATGCTTTGTGTTGGTTCGCGAGGATATGCGGTCGCCGCAGCGGCGGAAAGAAGTGCGATGGCAGCTGCTGCTGCCGCCGCAGGCTCGGACTTCCCCGCTGGCCGATGACGGCATCACGGCACAGGCGTGCGCCATGGCCGATCTGCTTCTGGCGGTTGTGCGTTGCAGGAATATCCGCGCGTCGGAACGCATGGCGACGCCGCTAATGCACGCATTGGTTGCGCATACCGGCGACGGGCACGCCGCTGGACCGCGATAGGGCCGCGAGACTCCCGGTACTCGCCGTGTCGCGCCGCCGTCCATGCGGTCGCGGCATTATCCTCCGCTTCGGCCGGGGCGCGACTGCCGGCCAGCGCAGGGCGCGGCGCCCGCTGAGGGACACCGACCGATCGGCGGCAGCCGGCCGCCGGGGTCAGGCCGGCGAGGCCTCCTCTCCCTCCGCCGCGGCGAGGATGCGCCGCATCGCCTCCGCGCGGCCGAGGGCGTAGAGCACCGCGTCGATCGGCGGGCTCTGGGTGCTGCCGGTCAGGGCCGCGCGCAGGGGCTGCGCGATGGCGCCGAGCTTCACCCCTTTCACCTCCGCGTAGTCGCGCAGCCAGGCTTCCAGATCCTTGCGCTCCCACGGCGCGTCGTTGAGGAACAGCGCGAGGTCGCCAAGCCGCGCGCGCGCCTCCGGCGTCAGCAGCGCCGCTGCCTTCGCGTCCATCGGCGGCGGCCCGTCGCTCACCACGAACGCGGCCGCGCCCGCCAGCTCCTCCAGCGTCTTCGCGCGCTGCTTCAGCTCCGGCATCAGCAGCCGCACGCGCTCCGCGTCCTCGGTGCCGAACAGCACATTGCGCCGGGCGAAGCGCTCCAGCACCTCGCGGGTCAGCCGCTCGTCGTCGGCCTGGCGGAGATAGATTCCGTTGAGGTGGGTGAGCTTCGCGTAGTCCATCCGGCTCGGGCTGCGGCCGATGTCCGCGAGGTCGAAGATGCGGATGGCGCGCTCGCGCGGCACCACCTCCTCGTCGCCGTGGCCCCAGCCGAGGCGCAGCAGGTAGTTGCACATCGCCTCGGGCAGGTAGCCCTGCTCGCGGAACTCGAGCACGCTGACGGCGCCGTGGCGCTTGGAGAGCTTGGTGCCGTCGGGGCCGTGGATCAGCGGGACGTGGGCGAATTGCGGCCGGTGCCAGCCCATCGCGTCGTAGATCTGGCACTGCCGGAATGTGTTGGTGAGGTGGTCGTCACCACGGATCACATGGGTGATGCCCATGTCGTGGTCGTCCACGACGACGGCGTGCAGGTAGGTGGGCGTGCCGTCGCTGCGCAGGATGATCATGTCGTCGAGTTCGGCGTTGGCGACGCGCACCTCGCCCTGCACGAGATCCTTCACCACCGTCTCGCCCTCGCGCGGCGCCTTGAGGCGGATTGCCGGCTTCACGCCGGGCGGCGCCTCGGACGGGTCGCGGTCGCGCCAGCGGCCGTCGTAGCGCGGCGGGCGGCCTTCTTTCATCGCCTGCTCGCGCATCTGCTGCAGCTCTTCCGGCGTGTCGAAGGCGAGGTAGGCCTTGCCCATGGCGAGCAGGGCGTGGGCGATCTCGGCGTGGCGCGCCTCGCGCGTGCTCTGGAAGACCGGCGGCTCGTCGGGGGAGAGGCCGAGCCATTCGAGGCTGTCGAGGATCTGCTTCACCGCCTCCGGCGTGCTGCGCTGGCGGTCCGTATCCTCGATGCGCAGCAGGTAGCGGCCGTTGTGGCGGCGGGCGAAGAGGTAGTTGAACAGCGCGGTGCGCGCACCGCCGATGTGCAGGAAGCCGGTGGGGGAGGGGGCGAAGCGCGTGCGGACGGTCATGCTCGACGGACCCTGGAAAGGGCCGCTCCTCTAGCCCGGCCGGGCGGGGAGGTCACGCCACGATCGCGCTGCCATCGGG
>JADGHI010000172.1 GCA_019689515.1 Acetobacteraceae bacterium
CCCCCGTGCTGCCGTGCAGCGCCCCGCGCCGTCCGGCAGCTGGCGAAGGCGGGCCGACACCGCCAGGGGAGGTGCGGATGGCCGCCGACACCACGCGACGAGGACACACGTAACGCTGTAGGATGTGCGCGGGCCCCGCCGTACGCCGCCCGGGACGGCGCGGGGCTCACACGAAGGGGTTGGGGATTTGATGGTACCGCAGGAGATCGGCGCGAAGTACGAGGTGCGCGGCACCCTCGGCAGTGGCGCCATGGGCACCGTGTACGACGCCTTCGACCGCCTGATCGAGCGGCGGGTCGCCATCAAGGTGGTGCGCAAGCCGCCCGGCGACGACGCGGAGGCCCGCGAGGCCGCCGCCCGCTTCCGCCGTGAGGCGCAGGCGGCGGGACGGCTCGCCCATCCCTCCATCGTGGCCGTCTATGACTACGGCGAGAACGCCGAGTATGCCTGGATCGTGATGGAACTGGTCGAGGGCGGCTCCCTCAAGGACATCCTCGACCGCGGCGAGCGCCTGGCGCTGCCGCATATCGTCGGCATCATGGACCAGGTGCTCAGCGCCCTCGCCTTCTCCCACCAGCGGGGCGTGGTGCACCGGGACATCAAGCCGGCGAACATCATGCTCACCGCCGAGGGGCAGGTGAAGATCGCCGATTTCGGCATCGCCCGGCTCGAGAACTCCTCCATGACGCAGGTCGGCACCCTGATGGGCACGCCGAGCTACATGGCGCCGGAGCAGTTCCGCGGCGAGCCGGTGGATGCCCGGGCCGACATCTGGGCCGCGGGCGTGGTGCTCTACCAGCTCCTGACCGGCGAGAAGCCCTTCGACGGCGGCTTCAACGCGGTGATGCACAAGGCGCTGAACACCGAGCCGCCGCCGCCCTCGACCCTCTCGGTCACGGCCCCCCGCGCCTTCGACGCGGTGGTGGCGCGCGCCATGGCCAAGCGCCCGGAGGACCGGTTCCCGACCGCGACGGCCTTCGCCGAGGCGATTCGCGCGGCCGCCAGCGCGCCGGCCGCCGCGACCGTGGCCGCCGAGGCGGGCGCCGGGGCGACCACTGCATTTTCGGGCGCCGCCGCCGCCGGCCAGGGCGATCCCACCGCCGGCCTGGGTGAGGCGGCCCTCCCCTTCGCCGACGCCGATGCCACGGTGGTGGCCGGCTCCGGTGGCCGCGGGGCATCCTCGGCAACGTCGGGACCCGCGGGCGGCCGCCGCGAGGATCAGCGCGCCACCGGCGGCAGTGCGCTGCCACCCAATCCCGGAGACACCGGCGGCGGAAAGCGCCCCTGGGCGCTGATCGGCGCGGGTGGCGCGGCCGCACTGGCGGCAGCCGCCGCCGGCGCGTGGTTCCTGGTGATCGAGCCCGAGCAGCGCGCCGCCCGCGAGGAGCAGGCGCGCCTTGAGCGCGAGGCCCGGGAGGCGGCCGACCGCGTCCGCGCGGAGCAGGAGCGGCTGGCAGCCGAGATGGCCGCGGCCGAACGGGCGCGGCAGGAGGAGGCGGAGCGGCAGGCACAGGCAGCGGCCGCGATCGAAGCCACGGACGCGCGCGCGCGCGAGGAGCAGGCGCGCCTCGCCCGCGAGCGCGAGGCGGCCGACGCGGAGGCCCGCGCCGCGGCGGAGCGGGAGCGGCTCGCCCGCGACCAGGCGGAGCGGGAGCGCCTCGCCCGCGAGCGCGCCGCGGCCGAGGAGGCCGCGCGCGCGGCGGCCGAGCGCGAGCGGCAGGCGGCCATCGCGGCGGAACAGCAGCGCCTCGCGGCGATCGAGGCCGAGCGGCAAAGGCTCGCCGCCGCGGAGGAGGCCGAACGCCAGAGGGTCGCGGCAATCGAGGCCGAGCGGCAGAGACTCGCCGCCGCAGAGGAGGCCGAGCGCCAGCACCTGGCCGAGCTGGAGCGCCAGCGCCAGGCCGAGGCGGAGCGGCAGCGGCTGGCGGCACTTGAGCACCAGCGGCAGGAGGAACTCGAGCGCCAGCGGCTCGCCGCCGAGCAGGAACGCCAGCGTCAGGCAGAGCTGGAGCGCCAGCGTCAGGCAGAGCTGGAGCGTCAGCGCCCGGCGGAGCTGGAGCGCCAGCAGCAACTGGCGCTGCTCCAGCGCCCTGACTTCCGCGCCGCCGCGCCGAGCGTCGCAGCAGCGGCACCATGCAGCCTCCTGGCCGCCGCGGCGGACGACAACGGCCTCACCCTCGCCGGCGTGCTCCGGCGCGGCGGCGACGGCGTGATCCGTCGCACGCTGGCGGAGCGCCACATCCCGCTGGAGCGCGTGCAGCTTCGGCTGCAGCCCTTCGACGGCCCCTATTGCAGCGCGCTCGACGCGCTGCGCCCCGTGCTCAGCGGGCCGGAATCGGCGCCGCAGGTGTCGCTCGTCGGCCGCTCTCCGCTGGTGAAGGGGCAGTTGCTGCGCTTCGACGTCACCCTGCCGGACTGGCCCTCGCAGCTCCACGTCGGCTACCTGATGAACACCGGCGAGGCGGTGCATCTGGTGCCGGCGCAGCCGCAGCCCGCCGGGGCCCGGATCCGTCTCGGCGAGCCGCGCGCCGGCTTCACCGGCTGGGAGGTGGACGAGCCCTTCGGCACCGACCTCTTGCTGGTCATCGCCTCGGAGCGGCCGCTCTTCCCCGCCAACCGGCCGCAGGTGGAGCCGCTGGAGTCCTACGTCGCCGCGCTCTCCGCGGCGCTGCGGACGGCCCAGCGCGAAGGCTGGCGCGTCGCGGTGCGGCCCATGGTGGTCGAAACGGCGGAGCGTTGAGCGGCGGCGGAAGACCGCCTCCCACGGCAGGCCGCCGGGGAAGCGGTTCGCCGGCCGCGGCAGCCTCCGATCAGGCGACGTCCACGCCGTAGATCGCCCGCGCCGCCTCCGGGCTCACCAGCCCGTCCGCCACGTCCCGCCGTACCAGCGCGGGGTCGCGCTCCTTCGGGTCCCCCATGCCGCCGCCGCCCGGGAGCTTTAGCACCAGGTGCCGGCCCTTGGGGATGATCTGAAAGCCCTTGGTGCGAAGCGGCGTGCCGTTCGGGTCGTCGAGCCCGACCCAGCCCGCCGCGCCGTCATGGCCTCCATCGCGGCCCTTCGGCGGGTTGGCGATGCGGTCGAAGATCGCGTTCACGGCGAACTCGGCATCGCCCTTCGCGCCGATCTCCATGACCTGCCCGCAGCCGCCGCGGGTGCGCCCGGCGCCTGCCGAATCCGGCCGCAGCTCCTTCCGCCAGAAGATCACGGGGGCGACGTTCTCCGTCGCCTCCACCGGCATGGTCCGCACGCCGGAAGGGAAAGCCGTGGCGTCCAGCCCGTCCTTCGTCGGACGCGCGCCGGTGCCGCCGGAATTGAAGGTGATGATCTCGAAATCCGGCACCTCAGCCGCCGGGCCGCTGACCTGCGCACCGCCGCGCAGCGGCGGGTTCCACAGGGCGGACGATCCCTCCGCGTTCACGCGCTGCGGCACCGCCTGGTGCAGGCACCCCATCATCAGGTCCGGCAGCAACTGCCCGACCACGTGGCGCACGCTGACCGGATAGGGCCGCGGCGCGTTGAGGATGCAGCCCTCCGGAATGCGCATGTGGAAGGGCGCGAGCGAGGCCCAGTTGTTCGGAATCTCCGGTGCCACGACGCACTTGATCCCGAAGCAGGCATAGGCCCGGCAGTAGGCCGGCGGCACGTTGATGCCGCGGTTGGAGAGGCCGGAGGTGCCGGCGAAGTCCACCTCGATGCGATCCTCGTGGATGGTCATCGCGGCCTTGAGCGTCACCGGCGCCTCGTAGCCGTCGGAGCGGATCTCGGCGGCGTAGGTCCCGCGCGGGAGCTTCGCGATCTCCTCGATCGTCGCGCGGAGCGAACTCTCGAAGATGTACGCGGCGAGGTCGTCGAGCGAGTCCATCGCGAACTCGTCCATCATCTCGACCAGCCGCTTCGCCCCGGCGTCGTTGCAGGCGCAGAGGGAATAGACGTCCCCCTCCAGCTCCACCGGCGTGCGCGACCCCGCGCGGATGAAGTCGAAGAAGGTCTCGTTGGGCCGGCCCTGGTCGAAGCACTTCACGATGGGAATGTAGAGCCCCTCCTCGAAGACGCTCCGCCCCTCCGGCCCCATGCCGAGGCCGCCGACATCGATGACATGCGCGGTGTTGGCGAACAGGCCGACGATTCGCCCGTTGCGGAAGGCCGGCGTGACGACGGTGAGGTCGTGCAGGTGCCCGGTGCCGAGCCAGGGATCGTTGGTGATGTAGTGATCGCCCGGCTTCATCGTCTCGGCCGGGAACTTCGCGAGGAAGTGGTTCACGCTCTCCATCATGGAGTTCACGTGCCCCGGCGTTCCGGTGACGGCCTGGGCGAGCATCCGGCCCTGGAGGTCGAAGATGCCGGCGGAGAGGTCGCCGGCCTCGCGCACCGTCGTGGAGAAGGCGGTGCGGATCATGGTCTGCGCCTGCTCCTCGACGACCGCGATCAGGCGGTTCCACTGGATCTGGCGCTGGATGGCCTTGAGCGCGTCCGTCACCGGGAAGCCTCCTGCGTCAGTTCGAGATAGCCGATCCCATCCATCCGGCAGCGCCAGCCACGGCCGACCAGCGTGCTGGTCTCCGCCTCCGCGACGATGGCGGGGCCGCTGATCGCGGCGCCCGGCATGAAGGCGTCGCGGTCATAGACGGGCCACTCCGCAACCTCGCCCGTCGCCGTGTCCCGCACGGAGAGATGGCGCACCGGCCGGGGCGGCGGCGCGTCGAATACCTCGCCCGCCGGCTCGACCGGATCGGGGATGGTCGCGACGGTGACGGCGAAGCTCAGCACCTCCACGTCGCTGCCCGGCACCGGGCGGTCGTAGAAGCGGGTGTACTCCGCATCGTAGGCGGCGCGGATGTCCTTCACGTCCTCCGCCGTCAGCGCACGGGCCGGCAGCGGCACGGCGATCTCGTGCCCCTGGCCGACATAGCGCATGTAGGCGAGGCGCGATTCGCGCGTCGGCGCGCCGAAGCTGCCGGCGGCGACCACCGCCTCCGCCTCCGCGGCCATGTCGGCAAGCAACGCGTTCACCGCCTCCACGTCGAACGTCGTGAAGCGCTGGTAGAGGCTGCGCACGACCTCGTAGGCCACTGGCGCGCGCAGGAAGCCGATCGCACTGCCGACCCCGGCGCCCGACGGCACCAGGATGCGCCGGATGCCGATCTTCTCCGCGACGCGCGTCGCGTGCACCGGCCCGCCGCCGCCGAAGGCGATCAGCACGCGGTCGTCGAAGCCCTTGCCGGACTCGATGGCATGCACGCGCGCGGCGTTCGCCATGTTCTCGTCGACCATCTCGACGACGCCGAGCGCCGCCATCTCGGGCGAGAGCCCGAGGCGCTCGCCGATCTCCGCCTCCAGCGCCGCGCGCGCCTTCTCCGGAAACAGCCGCAGCGTGCCGCCGGCGAAGCGCTCCGGGTCGTAGCGGCCGAGCAGCAGGTTCGCATCCGTCACCGCCGGCCTCTCGCCCCCG
Organism: Acetobacteraceae bacterium; assembly: GCA_019689515.1. Lineage (GTDB taxonomy): Bacteria > Pseudomonadota > Alphaproteobacteria > Acetobacterales > Acetobacteraceae > Caldovatus. The sequence continues at coordinate 5,451 of JADGHI010000172.1, forward strand.
CGGCCGTAGCAGGCGGGGCCGGGATCGGCGCCGGCGCTCTCCGGCCCGACCTGGATGCGCCCAAGTGCATCCACCTTGGCGAGCGAGCCGCCACCCGCGCCGATCTCCACCATCTCGATCACCGGGATGCGGAGCGGCAGGCCGGAGCCCTTCTTGAACCGGCCGACGCGCGCGACCTCGAAGTGGCGCGCGGTCTGCGGGGCGTAGTCGTCAATCAGGCAGACCTTCGCCGTCGTGCCTCCCATGTCGAAGGAGAGCACACGCTCCAGCCCCCGCTGCCGCGCGACATGCGCCGAGAAGATCGCGCCGCCCGCCGGGCCGGATTCCACCAGCCGGATCGGGAAGCGTGCGGCCGTGTCGATCGTGGTGAGTCCGCCGCCCGAGAGCATCAGGAACAGCGGGCAGGTCAGCCCCGCCTCGCGCAGCCCGCTCTCCAGCCGGCGCAGGTAGCGCGCCATCAGCGGCTGGACATAGGCATTCGCGACGGTGGTCGAGAACCGCTCCCACTCCCGCATCTCCGGCGAGACCTCGGAGGAGAGCGAGACCGGCAGCTCCGGCCACATCTCCGCGACGATCTCGGCAGCGCGGCGCTCATGCGCCGGGTTGACGAAGGCGTGCAGGAACCCGATCGCGAGGCTCTCGATCCCCTCGGCGCGCATGAACGCGACCTGGCGCCGCACCGCCTCCTCGTCGAGCGGGCGCAGCACCTTGCCCTCGTTGTCGAGGCGCTCGGGGACGGGCAGGCGCCAGCGGCGCGGCACCAGCGGCTGCGGCAGCTCGATGTTGAGGTCGTACTGGTCGTAGCGCGCCTCGTTCCCCATCGCGAGGACGTCGCGGAAGCCCTCGGTCGTCAGCAGCGCGGTGCGCGCGCCCTTGCGCTCGATGATCGCGTTGGTGGCGAGGGTGGTGCCGTGGATGACGAGCGCGATGTCCTCCGGCGCGAGGCCCGCGTCGTCGAGCACGCGGCGCACGCCCTCCAGCACGCCTTCCTCCGGCGCGTGGGGCGTGGTGAGGACCTTGCCGGTCCATCGGCGGCCGTTCTCCTCGACCGCCACGTCAGTGAAGGTGCCGCCGATGTCGACGGCGAGGCGGGCGCTCACGCGGCCACCTCCGCTGCCCACCGCGTCACCACTGCGCAGGCCGCGGCGAAGTCCTCCATGCGCATGTCTTCCTTCGGGTTGTGGCTGCCGTTCTGGTTGCGCACGAAGAGCATCCCGGCCGGTATGCCTGCCTGTGCGAAGGCCGCGGCGTCATGGCCGGCGCCCGAGGGCATCATGCGGTACGCGATGCCGAGCGCCTCCGCCGCGCGCTTCAGCCCGGCCTGCACGCCCGGATCCATCGGCGCGGCCCGGCTGCCACTCTCTTCGCCCAGTTCGAACCGCACCCCGCGTCGCGCCTCGATCCGCGGAACCAGATCGTAGAGCACCTCGAACATCCGGTCGCAGGCATGCGGGTTCACGCTGCGCACGTCGAGCTGGAACACCGCCTCGCCGGGGATCTTGGTGAAGCCGGCTTCGGGCGTGGTGGCGAGCACACAGAAGGTGCAGACGAGCTGCTGCCCCTCCGTCTCCAGCCGCACCCAGGCCTCGTCCATGCGATGCGCCAGCTCGGCCAGCGCCATCGCCGCGTCGCGCCGATACTTCCGCGGCGTCGCGCCGGAGTGGTTGTACTCGCCGATCACCCGCCCCGCGCGCAGCCGCCGGCTGCCGGGAATGCCGGTGACGATGCCGATGGGGATGCCCTCCGCCTCCAGCACCGGCCCCTGCTCGATGTGCACCTCCAGGAACGCCGCGACATTGTCCGGCCCCAGCACGCGCTTGCCTGCGCGCACGAAGTCCGGGTCGAAGCCCTCCTCGCGCATGTGCTCCTCGAGCGTGCGGCCGCTGTCGGAGCGGCGGAGCTGCAGCTCCTCCGGCCGCAATGCGCCGAGCGCGCCGCGGCTGCCGGGGTAGCTGGTCGGGAACCACGCGCCCGCCTCCTCGGCGCGGATCGCGAGCACCGTCACGTCGCGCCCCGGCGTAAAGCCCGCGCGTCGCATCCCCGCCACCGCCGCGAGGCCCGCCAGCACCCCCGCCGCGCCGTCGTAATTCCCACCCTGACGCACGCTGTCGAGATGGCTGCCGAGCACCACGCGCTGCGCCGTGCGGTCCTGGCCCGGCAG
>JADGHI010000173.1 GCA_019689515.1 Acetobacteraceae bacterium
CTCGGAGAACCGCTCGCCCCCCCGAGCTGTCCGGCTTCCTGCGGGCAGAGATGGGATAACACGGGACAAAACGGGATAGCAAGGGAGATAGCGTCGGCGTCGCTGCTGGCGCTGCGAAAAATCTATAGGATTTGCAACCGACTAGCCGCCCCTTCTCTCATCCCGTTGGATCTTTCGGCATGCGATCCCGGCATTTCGGAATCTTCGTTGTTTGTTCTTCGACGAAAACAAATCCACAGCCCCGCAATTCACAGCCTGTGGATAGTGAGGAAAAGGTGGCGCCAAACGGCCTGTAAGCCGGGTTCTGTCCCAGCTGAGTGGCTGGGGACGGCCATTCCTCTGGAGCCGGCGTTACCGCCGGCTTCGCGCGGCCAACCCGGGCGGCAGGGCGGGAATGCCCTCGCGTCCATCCCCGCCGAAGCGAGGATCACGCCGGCCGCCCCTATTCGGCCTTGCTCCCGGTGGGGTTTGCCGTGCCGCCCCCGTCGCCGGGGGCGCGGTGCGCTCTTACCGCACCGTTTCACCCTTACCCGTGGGCCTTGCGGCGCGCGGGCGGTCTGTTCTCTGTGGCACTTTCCCTGGGGTCGCGCCGAGGGCCTTGCGGCCCGCCGGAACTCCCCCGCCGGCCGTTGGCCGGCACCGCATTCCCGTGGAGCCCGGACTTTCCTCCAGCCCCGTGGGGAGGAACCCCCACGGAACCAGCGGCCGTCCGGCCGTCTGGCGCCACGGGGGATGTGCGCATGTGCGCCGCGCCGGTCAATCCTCCGCCCGACGCGGCGGGCGGGGCAGGGCGATCAGTACGCGGCGAGGATCACCGCCCCGCCGGCGCCGCTGCCGTCTCCGACTCGCACAGCGCCGCCACCGCCTCGAGCCGCGCCAGCGTCCCTGCATCCGCCACGCCGTCCACCCGCTCCTGCCGCCAGTGGCGCTGGAAGGCGAGGAGCGCGACCTCGGGCCGCGCAGCGTCCACGCGGTAGCCGATGCGCATGAGCAGTGCTGCCGCGCGGATCATGCCCTCGGCCGGCACCGCCGGGTCGCTGCCCTCGACTCCGGCGGGCCACAGCCCGACGCCGTTCGCCGCCAGGCCCTCCCAGTCGAACAGCTCGCCCGGGTCCTGCTTGCGCTCCGGCGCGACGTCGCTGTGCGCGACGACGTTGCGCGGCGGGATCGGGTGCCGCGCGAGGACCGCGAGGCAGAGGTCGCACACCGCCGCCATCTGCAGAGCGGGGAAGGGGCGGTAGCCCCATTCATGGCCCGGATTGACGATCTCGATGCCGATGCTGCGGTCGTTCAGCCCCTCCCGCCCGCGCCAGGAGGAGATCCCGGCGTGCCAGGCGCGCCGCTCCTCCGGCACCAGGCGCCAGACCGTGCCGTCCTCCTCCACGACGTAGTGGGCGGAGACGCGCGCGACGGGGTCGCGCAGCCGGGCGATCGCCTCCTCCGCGCTGCGCATGCCGGTGTAGTGCAGCACGAGCGTGTCGGTCGGAACGCCGGGCGGGCGCGCGTCGTGGTTCGGGCTGGGGAGGTCGCGGATGCGCATCAGGCTCAGGGTGCCCCTTCGGGCAGCACTGCGTCGGCCTCGACCTCGACGAGCCAGGCGGAGTCTATGAAGCGCGACACCTCGACGAAGGTGCAGGCCGGGCGCACGGCGCCGAAGGCCTCCCCATGCGCCCGCGCGGCCTCGCGCCAGCGTCCGATGTCGGTCAGCATCACGCGGGTGCGGACGACGTGTTCCAGCGAGGCGCCCACCTCGGCGAGGGCGGCGGCGATGATCTCGATGCAACGCCGGGTCTGGCCGTGGACGTCGCCGGGCGCCGCCGTCCCGCCGCCGGCCGCGATCGGGGCGGTGCCCGCCACGGCCACGAACCGTCCCGCCCGGACGGCGCGCGAGAAGCCGATCTCCGGCTCCAGCGGCGAGCCGGAGGAGACCGATTTCCGCTGTCCCGCCCCCGTGGGGCCACCGCCCGTCACAGCCTGCGTTCCCGCTTGATCCGGTCCCAGGCGGCGTTGATCTCCGCCACTTTCTGCGTCGCGCGCTGCACGAACTCTGCCGGGACGCCGCGCGCTGCCAGGCTGTCCGGGTGGTTCTCGCGCATCAGCTTGCGCCAGGCGGCGCGCACCTGCTCGTCCGTCGCCTCCCGCGTCAGGCCGAGCACGGTGTAAGGATCCACGCCCAGCTCGGCCTCGGGCGGCCGCGCCCGGCCGCCCTGCGCCCGCTCCCACGCCGCGGTGTCGAGGCCGAAGCGTGCATGCACGCCGAGCAGGACGGCCTGCTCCGCCTTGTTCAGTGGCCCATCGGCCCGCGCGATGCCGAACAGGGCGGTCAGCACGTCCTCGAGCATCCCCTTGTTGTCGGCGAAGGCCGTGCCGAGGCGCTCGGCGAAGGGCTCCCAGCCCTCCGCGGTCTCGCGCGCCTGGTCGAACAGCCGGCCGACCTCGCGGAGGTTCTCGGGCGGGATGCGGAAATATCGCTTGAAGGCGTCGATCTCGGCCCGCTTCACCGGCCCGTCGCACTTGGCGAGCTTGGCCGCGAGCACCACCACGCCAATCGCGAACAGGCTCTCCCTGCCGCCGAGCAGCGCGGCGAGGTCGGCGGCGTGCGGCGGGATGCGGCCCGCCCCGCCGCCGGCGCCGGACAGCGCGCCCTCATCGGCGGCATGACCCAGCGCGGCGCCGACCATGGCACCGAGCGGCCCGCCCATGGCGAAGCCGGCCACGCCGCCGATGATCTTGCCCCAGATGCCCAAGCCCGCCGGTCCTCCGCTGCACCGAGGCCTGCTCCTAGCACGCGCACGTCGCGCGCGGGAGCGGCCCGTCCGGCCGGGGTGCCTGCCGCGGCTGGCGGCGATGCCGCGCGGCCTCGCCCGGTCCCAGGGTCAGGGCAGCGTCGCGCCTATCGCGGGATTGCACGCCTTCAGCGCCGCCCAGGCCTCGGGGAAGCCCCGTGTGTCGAGCGTCGCCTCGTGGTTGCGCAGGAAGATGAGGTGGAGCCTGACCGTGGCGGCGGCGTCCGCAACGAAGCTGCGGACCAAGGCGGGGTTGCCGATCGCGAGGTGCATCACCGTCACCCGCGGCTCCTGCTGCACCACCCGGTAGCCGGCGAGGGTGAGGGCGCCGCTCCGCGTCGGCGCGTCCTGCGCCTCCGGCAGCCAGCCGAAGGCGATGCGGTTGTTCGGGGCCTCGGGCTGCGGCAGGGCGACGCCGCGGAGACCGAAGATGACGAACAGGCTGCCATCTGCCCGCGGCACCCAGTCCATGCGCAGGACCGCGGGGCCCTCGGTGGTGCTCAGGCTGAGGAAGCAGGGCCCGTCGGCGGTGCGGCCGTCGCGCACCACGGCCCAGGCGCCGTGGCGGGAGACGACCCTGTCCTGCACGGCCTGGGCTGCCTTCCCTCCCGGAAGGGCGAGGGACAGGGCGAGGAGGGCTGCGACGGCGAATCGGCGTGTGCGCATCGAATCAGCCTATGGCGCGCGGGTGCGGCGCACAACGCCGCGGTTGCCCGAAGCCGCGCGCGATCCCATTCTCCGCGGCCATTTCGCAGCTTCGGGACGGGGCTCATGTCGGGAAAGTGGCAGTTCTGGATCGACCGCGGCGGCACCTTCACGGACATCGTCGCGCGCGACCCGGCGGGGCGGCTCTCGACGCGCAAGCTGCTCTCGGAGAATCCGGGCCGCTACCGCGACGCCGCCGTGGCGGGCATCCGCGAATGCCTCGGCCTGGCGCCCGGCGCGCCGATCCCGCCCGGGCTGATCGAGGCGGTGAAGATGGGCACCACGGTGGCCACGAACGCCCTGCTCGAGCGCAAGGGCGAGCGGGTGCTGCTGCTGGTCAACCGCGGCTTCGCCGACATGCTCCGCATCGGCAACCAGGCGCGGCCGAAGCTTTTCGAGCTCGATGTCCGGCTGCCGGAACTGCTGCACGAGCGGGTGGCGGAGATCGGCGGGCGAATAGCCGCGGACGGGGCGGAGATCGAGCCGCTCGACGAGGCCGGCGCGCGGGCGGCGCTGCAGGCCGCCTTCGCCGACGGCATCCGCGCCGTCGCCGTGGTGCTCATGCACGCCTGGGCGCATCCGGCGCACGAGCTGCGCGTGGGCGAGATTGCACGCGAGGTCGGCTTCCCCCAGATCTCGCTGAGCCACCAGGCCTCGCCGCTGCCGCGCATCGTGCCGCGCGGCGACACGACAGTGGTGGACGCCTATCTCTCGCCGATCCTGCGCCGCTACGTGGACCAGGTGGCGAGCGAGCTGCCGGGCGTGCGGCTCTACTTCATGCAGTCCAACGGGGGGCTCGCGGAGGCGGGGCGGTTCCAGGGCAAGGACGCGATCCTTTCCGGCCCGGCGGGCGGCATCGTCGGCGCCGCGCGCACCGCCGCGATGGCCGGGTTCGACCGCATCATCGGCTTCGACATGGGCGGCACCTCGACCGACGTCGCCCTCTACGCCGGCGAGTTCGAGCGCGCCTTCGAGACGGTGGTCGCCGGGGTGCGGATGCGCGCGCCGATGATGGCGATCAACACCGTCGCGGCGGGCGGCGGCTCGATCCTGCGCTTCGACGGGGCGCGGTTCCGCGTGGGGCCGGAGAGCGCGGGCGCGGTGCCCGGCCCGGCCTGCTACCGCCGCGGCGGGCCGCTGACCGTGACCGACGCCAACGTCATGGTCGGCAAGATCCAGCCGGCGCATTTCCCGGCGATCTTCGGGCCGGGCGCGGACCAGCCGCTGGATGCGGAGATCGTGCGCGCGAAATTCGCCGCGCTCGCTGCGGAGATCGCCGCCGCGACGGGCCAGCCGGCGCAGGACCCGCGCGCCGTGGCGGAGGGCTTCCTGCGCGTCGCCGTCTCCAACATGGCCAACGCCATCAAGCAGGTGAGCATCCAGAAGGGCCACGACGTCACCCGCTACGCCCTGCAGTGCTTCGGCGGCGCCGGCGGGCAGCACGCCTGCCTGGTCGCCGACGAGCTCGGCATGGAGACGGTGCTGATCCATCCCTTCGCCGGCGTGCTCTCCGCCTACGGCATGGGCCTCGCCGACCAGACCGTGATCCGCGAGGGCGCGGTCGAGGCGCCGCTCGCGCCGGAGGGCATGGACGACCTCGCGCGCCGGCTCGACGCGCTGGCCGAGGCCGGGCGGGCAGAGCTGCTGCGCCAGGGTGCCCCGGCGGAGCGCATCGCCACGGCGCGCCGGCTGCACCTGCGCTACCAGGGCACCGACACCTTCCTGCCGGTGCCCTTCGGCACCTACGAAGACGTCCTTGCCGCCTTCACGGAGGCCCACCGCCGCCGCTTCGGCTTCGCGACGCCGGAGCGGCCGGTGATCGTCGAGGCGGCCATCGCCGAGGTCACCGCCGCCGGCGAGCCGGTGGAGGAGGCCGCGCTGCCGCCACGCGCGCCTGGCGAGGCGGGGCCGCAGCCGACGGACCATGTCGCCCTCTTCACCGGCGGCGCCGAGCACGCTGCCCCGGTGTTCGACCGCGAGGCGCTGCGCGCCGGCGACCGCCTGCCCGGCCCCGCCCTGATCCGCGAGGCCAACGCCACCACCGTCGTCGAGCCGGGCTGGACCGCGGAGGTGACGCCGCTCAACCACCTGATCCTGCGTCGCACCGCGCCGCGGCCCAACGCCGTCGTCGCCGACACCGGCCGCCCCGATCCGGTGATGCTGGAGCTGTTCAACAACCTGTTCATGAGCATCGCCGAGCAGACCGGCGCGGTGCTCCAGAACACCGCGCTCAGCGTGAACATCAAGGAGCGGCTCGACTTCTCCTGCGCCATCTTCGACGCGGAGGGGAGGCTGGTGGCGAACGCGCCGCACATCCCGGTGCATCTCGGCGCGATGGGCGAGAGCGTCCGCACGGTGATCCGCCAGCGCGGCAAGACGCTCCGGCCCGGCGACGTGGTGGCGCTGAACAACCCCTACAACGGCGGCACGCACCTGCCGGACGTGACGGTGATCACCCCGGTGTTCGACGAAGACGGAAAGGAGATCCTGTTCTTCGTCGGCTCCCGCGGCCACCACGCTGATATCGGCGGCCTGACCCCGGGCTCCACCCCGCCCAACTCCTCGACCCTGGAGGAGGAGGGAGTGGTGATCGACGACTTCCTCCTGGTCGAGCAGGGCCGTTTCCGCGAAGCGGAATTCATGGCGCTGCTCCGCTCGGCGAAGTACCCGGCGCGCTCGCCGGAGGTGAATCTCGCCGACATCAAGGCGCAGGTCGCGGCGAACGAGAAGGGCGTGCAGGAGCTGCGCCGCGCGGTGCGCGAATTCGGCCTCGACACGGTGCGCGCCTACATGCGGCACGTGATGGACAACGCCGAGGAGAGCGTGCGTCGCGTGCTCGACCGCCTGCCGGACGGGGAGTTCCGCACCGCGATCGACGACGGCGCGCCCCTGCACGTCGCTGTGCGCGTGGACCGCGCCCGCCGCGCCGCGGTGATCGACTTCACCGGCACCGGGCCGCAGCGGCCGAGCAACTTCAACGCCCCGGCCGCGATCTGCCGCGCCGTTGTGCTCTACTGCTTCCGCTGCCTGGTGGGCGAGGACATCCCGCTCAACGACGGCTGCCTCGTCCCGCTGGAGATCGTGGTGCCGGAGGGGACCTTCCTCTCCCCCCGCCCCGGCGCCGCAGTCGTGGCCGGCAACACCGAGGTCAGCCAGATGACCTGCAACGCGCTGCTCGCCGCGCTCGGCGCCTGCGCCTCGGCCCAGGCGACGATGAACAACCTCCTGTTTGGCGACGCGGTCTATCAATATTACGAGACGGTCTGCGGCGGCACCGGTGCCGGCCCCGGCTTCCACGGCACCGGCCCGGTGCAGACGCACATGACCAACACCCGCATGACCGACCCGGAGATCCTGGAACTGCGCTATCCCGTACGGTTGGAGGAATTCTCGATCCGCCGCGGCTCCGGCGGCGCCGGGCGCTGGCGCGGCGGCGACGGGGCGCGGCGGCGCATCCGCTTCCTCCGGCCGATGGAGGCAGTGATCGTCGCCTCGCGCCGCACCGTTGCCCCGCACGGGCTGAAGGGCGGCGCCGACGGCGCGCCGGGCCGGCAATGGGTGGAGCGCGCGGACGGCCGCGTCGAGTGGCTGAAGGGCTGCGACCGGGCCTGGGTCGAAGCCGGCGAGGTGCTCGGCCTGGAGACGCCGGGCGGCGGCGGATGGGGCGCGGCGGCGTGATCGCGGCAGCGCACGCGCAGGGAGCCTCCGGCCTCCTCCGCAGGCCGATGGTGCCTGATGGCCATCGCAGCGGCGGAGGCTCCGTCTTCCGCCCATGATCCGCCGCCTCGCCATCGTTTGCGCGCTGCTCCTCGCCGCGATCGCCGGCGCGCTCTGGCTCGGCCCGCGCTTCGTGGACTGGGAGGCGCAGCGGCCGCGCCTCGCCGCGCTGGCCGCCATCCGCCTCGGCCGGCCGGTCGCGCTCGAGGGCCGGCTTCGCCTCGCCTTCCTCCCCCAGCCGCAGATCGAGGCCTCGCGCGTGCATGTCGGCGCGCCCGGCGAGGACATCGACATCGCCGCGCGCCGCATGCACCTGCGGCTCGATCTCGGCGCGCTGCTCACTGGCCGGCTGGAGCCGCGCGAGATCGCCCTGGTCGGCGCGGAGCTCCGCCTGCCCTGGC
>JADGHI010000174.1 GCA_019689515.1 Acetobacteraceae bacterium
ATGCCAAGATGCGCCCGCTGCACCTTTTTCCCGCTCCGGGAGGTGCCACCGTCGCCCGGCACTCCGCGCCAGACCCGCATCTCGGCCATGCGCTGGAATTCGTGAACCCGGCCGATGGCGCTCCGTGATGCCGACCATCGCTACGCTTGTGCGCTTGCTCCCCCGCGGGCTTCGCAACACGGCCGCGGCGCGCGACCGACGGCACGGTGTACGTCGTCGTCGAGGGACGCGGCCGTGCACGCATCGAGGGCCGCGACTTCGCGCTGGCGGAGCGGGACAGCTTCGTCGTCCCGGCCTGGAAGGAGCCGGTGCCGGAAGCGGAGGCCGGGCGGACCTCGTGCTGTTCAGCTTCTCCGACCGCGCCGCGCAGGAGAAGCTCGGCCTGTTCCGTGAGTGGCGCGCGCCCCTGATCCGGCCCGCCGCGCCGCCCCCTGCGCGGCGCCGTAACGGTCCGGCGAACCCGCGCCGCACCGGCGCGTTGCCTCGGTCCGAGCAAGAGGGACCCGGACCATGACGAAGCCACGCAACGCCGCCGCCGATAGCGCCCAACCATCGAAGACCCAGCGCATCAGGCCGGACGAGCGGCCGGAAATGACGCCGGAGCGCAACGTCGAGAGTGGCGTGCGTGACACCTTCCCGGCGAGCGACCCGACCGCCTCCACCAACGTCCAGGGAGCCCGCGCGGTGCCGCCGCAGCGCATGATGCGCGACGACGGAGACGCAGCGCTGCAGGACTCCGCGGGCGGCGGGGAGACGGTGACGCTGACCGCGCGTTTCGCCGACCAGGAGGCAGCGAAGCTCGCCGTGGAAGCGCTGGTGCGCGACGTGCCGATCGACCGCAACCGCGCCGCAGTGCAGGAAGGAGAGGGCCCGGCGGTGCTGCTGACGGTGCACGCCACGCCGCAGGAGGCCGAGCGGGTGAAGGCGATGCTGCAGCGCGCCGGCGGATCGAGGAGCGCCGCCCCGCACGGGCCGTGATGCCGGCGGGCAGGCCGGCGACGGATGCGTCGCAGGCGCCCGCCCGTCGCCTGCCCGCCGGCTGATCGGCGGGCCGCGGCCGGCCGCTGCCGCACATCGCGTAATCGTCCTGGCGCAATGCCACGCGTCGGCGCGATCATCGTCCGGGGACGCAACGGGCCGGCTTGCACGGCGGCATCGGGCGAGCCACGCTCCGGCCCTTCATTCAGCTTGCCGGAGATTCTCGCCCGATGCGCGCCCCGCTGTTGCTGTTGCTCGCCACGCTGCTCGCCGCCGTCGTGACGCCGGGCGTCGGAGCCGCCGAGTCGCGCTCGCGGCCACCCCTGCCGGAATTGCGCTTCGCCGAGATCCCGAAACACGCGCAGCCGCGCTACCTCGGCGACCGCTTCTCCTACATGGAGGCCGGGCGGGCGGACGCGCCGGTGGTCGTGCTGCTGCACGGCGTCGGCGCGAACTCGCTGCACTGGCGCCATCAGTACGCTGGCCTGTCGGACCGGTTCCGCGTGATCGCCTGGAACGCGCCGGGCTACATGCTCTCCGACGGGCTGCGCACGGAGACGCCGGATTGCGGCGACTACGCCCGCGCGCTGGAGGACTTCGCCGAGGCTCTGCGCCTGCCGCCGCGCTTCATGATCGTCGGCAATTCCTTCGGCAGCCGCGTCGCGCAGTGCTTCGCCGCCGCGCATCCGGAACGCGTCGCGCGCCTGGTGATGACCGGCACCGCGATCGGCGCGCGCGCCATGACGGAGGCGCAGCGCGCCGAGGTGATGGAGGCGCGCCGCCGCCAGGTGGCGACCGGGGGCTACGGCTTCGGCGCGCGCGTGGCGGCGCTGCTCGGCCCCGGGGCGAGCCCGGAACTCGTCGCCGAGGTGCAGGAGGTGCTGCGCGCGACCAACCCGCGCGGCTTCCTGGGCGGCGTGCACTCGGGAATCGCGGGTTACTACAGCCCTGAATTCGCCGCGCGCCTGACCATGCCCGTGCTGCTGATCCAGGGCAGCGAGGACCGCGTCACGCCGCACGCGCGGAACGCCGCGGTGCTGCTGCCCCTGCTGCCGAATGCGCGGCTGGAGATGCTGGAGGGAATCGGGCACCTGCCGGAGGTGGAGGTGCCGGAGCGCGTGAACGCGCTGCTGCGGGCGTTCCTGGGGGCGGAATAGGCGCGCCGCCCCGCCTCACCCCGCCGGCAGGCGCACCACGAACCGTGCGCCGATCACCTTCCCCTCGGCGTCGCGGCGGTTCTCCGCGGTGATCCGCCCGCGCAGCCCCTCCACGATCTGCCGGCTGATCGAGAGCCCGAGCCCTGAATGCTGGCCGAAGCGCTCGCCGCGCGGGCGCTCGGAGTAGAAGCGCTCGAAGATGCTCTCCAGCTTCTGCTCGGGAATCCCCGGTCCCTCGTCCTCCACCGTCACCTCGACCATCGCCCCCGTGGGGCGCGCGCGCATCCAGACCGTGCCGCCCTTGGGTGAGAAGCTCAACGCGTTGCCGAGCAGGTTGCGGAACACCTGCACCAGCCGCCCCTCGACACCGCGCACCACCAGGCTCCCGGCAGGCACCTCCAGCACCACCCTGGGGTCGTCCTCGGACTTGCGGGTCGCGTTGTGCAGCTCGGCCAGCGCCGCCAGGATCGGCGCCACGTCCACCGGCTGCGACACGGTGCGCGAGAGCTCGGCGTCCACCCGCGAGGAATCGCTGATGTCGGCGATCAGCCGGTCCATCCGCACCGCGTCCTCGGCGATGATGGCGAGCAGCCGCTTCTGCTGCTCCGGATTCTCGATCCGCCGCAGGGTCTCGATCGCGCTGCGCACGGAGGTGAGCGGGTTGCGCAGCTCGTGCGCCACGTCCGCGGCGAAGCGCTCGTTGGCATCAATACGCGCCCAGAGCGCGCGGGCGGAGTTCTGCAGGTCGCGCGCGAGGATGCCGATCTCGTCCTCGCGCCGCTGCAGCTCCTCCGGCACGCTGCCCTCGCGCCCCTCGCCCTCGCGCATCCGTGCCGCGGCGCGGGCAAGCTGCAGCATCGGCGTCGCGATGGTGCGCGCGAGGTAGAAGGAGAGCGCGACCGTCAGCACCAGCGCCGTGCCGAACAGCAGCAGGACGGAGGCGCGGATCTCGAACAGCCGCCGGTCCACCTCGCGCGCCTCGCGGGTCAGCAGCACGATGCCGACGGACTGGTTGCCGCGCCGCGCCGGTTCGGCGACGCTGACCAGCAGCCGCCCCTCCGCTGTGCGGCGGATGTAGGGCGTCACGCCGCCCTCCAGCGCCATGCGCAGCTCCTCGCGCCGGTCGGGGCCGAGATCGGGCTGCCAGTCGAAGGAGGGCGCGTCCGGATTGAGGTCCACCACCACGTCGGAACGCCGCGCCCCGCCGAGCAGGGTGCGCGGCAGCACCGCGACCAGCCAGTCGTAGATCCGCGCGACGGTGGCGGAGAGCGCGCCGCGCGGCTCCGGCGGCGGCAGGGGCTCGGTCACGATCGCCCCGCCGCCCGTGCCCTCCCGCACGCGGCTGTCGGCGACGAGCAGGCCGGTGGTGTCGAACAGCTTGGCCTGGGTGTTGGGCGAGGGCTCGGTCAGGCGGCGCAGCAGCGGGCGGGCCAGGTCCGGGACCAGGACGGGGCGCTCGTCCTGCACCCGTGTCGCCGCCTCGGCGATGCCGCCGGCATAGATCCGCGCCTGGGTCCGGAGCGCCTCCACCTCCGCGGCGAGCAGCCCGTTCTGGTACTGGTCGAGGTAGAGCAGCGACGCGGCGAGCAGCGCGGGCGGCAGCGCGTTCAGCAGCAGAATGCGGCGCAGCAGCGGCGAGGAGCGCCGGCGCGGCCCCGCCGACGAGGGGCGCGCCGCGGCCCGCTGCTCGGCCGCCGCAGTCTTCCGCGCGGCCGGCCGCGGCGATGCGGCGGCGGCCGGCTCTGCCGCCGCCTCGCGCCGCTCCTGCGCGGGCGGAGGCGGCGCCGTCGTCGGGGCGGCGCCTTCGGGCATGGCGGAGGTGCGGTCCGTCCCCTCAGCTCTCCTTGTAGCGGTAGCCGATGCCGTAGAGCGTCTCGATCTGCGAGAAGTCCGGATCAACCTGGCGGAACTTCTTGCGCACGCGCTTCACGTGCGAATCGATCGTGCGGTCGTCCACGTAGATGTTCTCGCCATAGGCGGCGTCAATGAGCTGATCGCGGTTCTTCACCATGCCGGGCCGAACCGCCAGCGCCTTGACCAGCAGGAACTCCGTCACCGTGAGCTGGATCGGCTGCCCCTTCCAGGTGCAGGTGTGCTTGCTCTCGTCGAGCACCAGGTCGCCACGGGTGATGACGCCGCCCGGCGGTGCGCCGCTGCCCTCCGCCCGGCTCACCTCGTTGCGCCGCAGCAGGGCGCGGATGCGCTCGAGCAGCAGGCGCTGGCTGAACGGCTTAGTGATGTAGTCGTCCGCGCCGAGGCGGAGGCCCATCAGCTCGTCCACCTCCTCGTCCTTGGAGGTGAGGAAGATCACCGGCATGGCGGAGCGCTGGCGCAACCGCTGCAGCAGCTCCATCCCGTCCATCCGCGGCATCTTGATGTCCAGCACGGCGAGGTCCACGGGCCGCGACAACAGCCCCTGCAATGCGCTCTCGCCGTCGGTGTAGGTGCGCACCTGGAACCCCTCTTGCTCCAGGGTCATGGAGACGGAGGTGAGGATGTTGCGGTCGTCATCCACCAGGGCGATGGTGTGCGGCATCGTTCATCATCCGGTGCGTCGGGAGAGGATCCGTCCCTGGCTGGGCGGCCTCGGCCCAAGGCTTGGCTCTGGTCGCTATACTGGCGCCCGATTGTGGCGCAACCGGGGACAGAGGGGATATGGCGATCTCCGAAGCCGGCTTCGAGGCGCGGCGGCTGATCCGCGGGGCGGCGAGCGCGGTCGTGGCCACCCAGACCCATGGCCAGCCCTTCGCCAGCCTGGTCACGCCCGCCGCCGCGCCGGACCTGACGATCCTGCTCTGGCTGTCGAGCCTCTCCGAGCACACGCGCCAGCTCCGCGCCGAGCCGCGCTGCGCCCTGCTGTTCCAGGGCGCGCCGGAGGGCCCGAACCCGCAGACCGCGCCGCGGGTCACGGTGACCGGCCTCGCCGAGCCGGTGCCCGCGGCGGAGGCGCCGCCGCTCAAGGCGCGCTGGCTGGCGCGCCACCCCTACGCCGCAGCCTATGCGGACTTCGCCGACTTCGCGCTGTGGCGGGTGCGCCCGGTGGCGGCGCTGCTGGTGGGCGGATTCGCCCGCGCCACGCGGCTCCGCGCAAACCAGTTGATGCCCGACCCGGGCACGGTCGCCGCGGTCGCGGCGGCCGAACCGGCGATCCTCGACCACGTGAACCGCGACCACGCCGACGCCCTTGCGGCGATCGCCCAGGGGCTGCTGGGCCAGACGCCGGCGGCCGCCTGGCGTCTCGCGGCGGTGGACGTGGACGGCTGCGACCTCGTCACGGAGGGAGGCGCGGAGGACCGCCAGCCGCAACCGCCGCCGGTCGTGCGCCTCCACTTCCCCGCCCCGGTCGCCGATGCGGACGGCGTCCGCGCCGCACTGGTCGCCGCCGCCAAGGCAGCCCGGGCGCGACTCGGGGCGCGGCCGAATCCGGGTGGCAACACGGACAGGGGCGGTTTGGCGCCATCGTGACTGTCCGACCAGGGGGCTTGGTTGACCCAATTCCGGCCTACGCCCTAATTTTGCCGTCACTCCTGCCCAAAGGCGCAGAATGCTTCTGGCCGACCGGAGTCCCCCTCGGGCGGGCTCCAGGGCGCTTGACCGTTTTTCCGGAGACCGCGGATGACCGTTCCTGAGACCCCCAGCCTCGCCGGCACCGGCATCGCCGCCGGCCCCGAGGTGCACGCCAATCTGACGGCGCCGGGGCTGGTCGGCCACGCGCTGCGCCGGGGCGAAGGGCGCCTCTCCGCCGAAGGCGCCTTCATCGCCGTCACCGGCGTTCACACCGGGCGGTCGGCGCAGGACAAGTTCGTCGCGGACGATCCGGAGGTGCACGACGCGGTCTGGTGGGGCAAGGTCAACCAGCCGCTCGCGCCGGAGAAATTCGCCGGCCTCGCCGCGCGCATCCGGCGCTGGCTCGGCGGGCAGCCGGAGCTGTTCGTGCAGGACCTCTACGCCGGCGCCGACCCCGCCCACCGCATCCGCGTGCGGCTCGTGACCACCCACGCCTGGCACGCCCTGTTCGCGCGCAACATGTTCATCCGCCCGCGGCGGGAGGAGCTGGCGGGCTTCACGCCGGACTACGTCATCCTGCACGCGCCCGAGTTCCATGCCGACCCGGCCGTGGACGGCTGCCGCAGCGAGACGGTGATCGCCCTCTCCTTCGCCGCCCGCACCATCTGCATCGCCGGCACGAGCTACGCGGGCGAGATCAAGAAGTCGATCTTCACCGTGATGAACTGGCTGCTGCCGGAGCGCGGCGTGCTGCCGATGCACTGCAGCGCCAATGTCGGCGCCGCAGGTGACACCGCGCTGTTCTTCGGCCTCTCCGGCACCGGCAAGACCACCCTCTCCTCCGACCCCGAGCGGCGCCTGATCGGCGACGACGAGCACGGCTGGTCGGACACCGGCGTCTTCAACTTCGAGGGCGGCTGCTACGCCAAGGTGATCCGCCTCTCGCGCGAGGCCGAGCCGCAGATCTGGGCCGCCACGCACCGCTTCGGCACGGTGCTCGAGAACGTCGTGGCCGACGAGGACGGGAACCTCGACCTCGACGACGCCACGCTGACCGAGAACACGCGCTCCTGCTACCCGCTGGAGTTCATCGACAACGCCATGCCCGGCGGCATGGGCGGCAAGCCGCGCAACGTGGTGATGCTGACCGCGGACGCCTTCGGCGTGCTGCCGCCGATCGCCAAGCTCTCGCCGGCGCAGGCGATGTACCATTTCCTCTCCGGCTACACGGCGCGGGTCGCCGGCACGGAGAAGGGGCTCGGCTCGGAGCCGCAGGCCACCTTCTCGGCCTGCTTCGGCGCGCCCTTCCTGCCGCGCCACCCGGAAGTCTATGGCCGCATGCTCGCCGAGCGCATCAAGCGCGACGGCGCCGATTGCTGGCTCGTCAACACCGGCTGGACCGGCGGGAGCTACGGCACCGGGCAGCGGATGAGCATCCGCCACACCCGCGCCCTGCTGCGCGCCGCGCTCGACGGCTCGCTGGCGCGGGCCGAGTACGAGCGCGACCCGTTCTTCGGCCTGATGGTCCCCCGCGCCGTCCCCGGCGTGCCGCCCGAGGTGCTGAACCCGCGCGAGGCCTGGGCCGACAAGGCCGCCTACGACCGCACCGCGCGCGAGCTCGTCGCGCGGTTCGAGAAGAATTTCGAGAGCTTCGACGGCACGGTCGGGGAGGAGGTCAAGGCCGTCGCGATCCGCGTCGCGGCCTGACCACGCGGCCCGGAGGGGGCGCCGAAGGAGGGACGTGCCATGCCGCCGCTGTCGCCGCCGAAGCAGCCCCGCCGCATCGGCGGCCGCAGCGTCCTCGGCGGGCCGCTGCTGCCCTGCTCGGTCGCCCCGCTGACCGGATTCTTCCGCGACGGCTGCTGCAACACCGGGCCGGAGGACCACGGCCTGCACGCGGTCTGCGC
>JADGHI010000175.1 GCA_019689515.1 Acetobacteraceae bacterium
TCCAAACGGGCGGATCGTGAAGGCGGACATCGAGGCAGCGCTCGCGCGCGGCGCGCCGCAGCCGGCGGCACCGGCCGCACCGGCACCGGCAGCGCCTGCTCCGGCGCGGCCGCCCGCGCCGCAACCGGTGATCACGGCGCCGCACACCGCCGTGCCGCACAGCACGATGCGTCGGGTCATCGCGCGCCGCCTGTCCGAGGCGAAGGCGACGATCCCGCATTTCTATGTCACCATGGACATCGAGATCGACGCGCTGCTGAAGCTGCGCGCCGACCTCAATGCGCGCGCGCCGAAGGAGGGCACGCCCGGCGCGTTCAAGCTCTCGGTCAACGACCTGGTCATCAAGGCCGCGGCGGTGACGCTGCGGCGCTTCCCGAAGGTCAACGCCTCCTGGACCGAGGACGCCATCATCCAGTACCACGATGTGGACATCTCCGTCGCCGTTGCGATCCCGGACGGGCTGATCACGCCGATCATCCGCAAGGCCGACCAGAAGGGCCTCGCCGCGATCAGCAACGAGATGCGGGACCTCGCCGAGCGCGCCAGGGCCGGCAAGCTGAAGCCCGAAGAGTTCCAGGGCGGCGGCTTCTCGATTTCCAACATGGGGATGTACGGCGTGCGCGACTTCGCCGCGATCATCAACCCGCCGCAGGCCGGCATCCTGGCCGTGGGCGCGGGCGAGAAGCGGCCCGTGGTGAAGGACGGGGCGCTGGCGATCGCGACGGTGATGACCTGCACGCTCAGCGTGGACCACCGCGTAGTGGACGGCGCGCTGGCGGCGGAGTGGCTCGCGGACTTCAGGCGCACGATAGAGGATCCGCTGAGCCTGATGCTGTGAACGCGCCGGGGCTCCTGCTCCGCGACGCGGCGCCGCAGGACGCGCCGCTCATAGCCCGCTTCGTGCGCGCCCTCGCCGCCTATGAGCGGCTGGAGCACAAGGCGGTCGGCACGGAGGAGGACTTTCGCCGCCTGCTGTTCGGCACGCCGCGGCGTGCGGAGGCGCTGATCGCAGAGTTCGGCGGCGCGCCGGTCGGCTTTGCGTTGTGGTACTATGCGGTCTCGACCTTCCTCGCGCAGCCCTCGCTCTATGTTGAGGACGTGTTCGTCGATCCGGCACACCGCGGTCGCGGCATCGGGCGCGCGATCTTCCGCGACTTGGCGCGGCGGGCGTTGGCCGCGGGCTGCGGGCGGATGGAGTGGTCGGTACTCGACTGGAACGCGCCCGCTATCGCGTTCTATCGTTCCCTCGGCGCGCGCCCGCGCGAGGGCTGGACCTTGCAACGCCTGAGCGGCTCCGCGCTCGCCGCGCTGGCCGCCGCCTGAGGGGATCGGAGGAATGGCCGAGCAGAGCTTCGACCTGATCGTGCTTGGCGGCGGGCCGGGCGGCTACGTCGCCGCAATTCGCGCCGCACAGCTCGGCATGAAGACCGCCCTGGTCGAGCGCGAGCACCTCGGCGGCATCTGCCTCAACTGGGGCTGCATCCCGACCAAGGCGCTGCTGCGGACGAGCGAGATCAACCACCTGCTGCACACGCTCGACCGTTACGGCTTCTCGGCCGACAACATCCGCTACGACTTCGGCAAGGTGGTCCAGCGCTCCCGCGCCGTCGCCAAGCAGCTCAGCGACGGCGTGCGCTTCCTCATGCGCAAGAACAAGATCACGGTATTCGACGGGCACGGGAAGCTCGCGGGGAAGGGGCGGCTCTCGGTCGCCAAGGACGGCAAGCCCGTCGCGGAGCTGGCGGCGCCGCACATCATCCTCGCCACCGGCGCACGCGCGCGCGTGCTGCCGGGGATCGAGCCGGACGGCAAGCTGATCTGGACCTACCGGGAGGCACTGGTGCCGCCGGCGCTGCCGAAGCGGTTGATCGTCATCGGCTCCGGCGCGATCGGATCGGAATTCGCCTCCTTCTTCCTCGACATGGGCAGCGAAGTGACGCTGATCGAGGTCCTCGACCGCATCCTGCCGGTTGAGGACGCGGAGATCAGCGCCTTTGTGCGGAAGGCCTTCGAGAAGCAGGGGATGAGGGTCCTCACGGGCGCGAAGGTCCAGGGCGTGCGCAAGGGCGCGGACGACGTCACCGCCATCGTCGAGGTGGACGGCAAGGTGCAGGAGATCGCCGCGGACCGCCTGATCTCCGCCGTCGGCATCGTCGGCAATGTCGAGGACATCGGGATCGAGGGCACCGCAGTGAAGGTGGACCGCACCCATGTCGTGATCGACGAGTGGTGCCGCACGGGGGAGCCGGGCGTCTACGCGATCGGCGACCTGTGCGGCCCGCCCTGGCTCGCGCACAAGGCCTCGCACGAGGGTGTCCTCTGCGTGGAGAAGATCGCCGGGGTGGAAGGCGTACACCCGCTCAATGTCCGCAACATCCCGGGCTGCACCTATTGCCGCCCGCAGGTCGCCTCGGTCGGCCTGACGGAGGCCGCGGCGAAGGAGGCGGGATACGAGGTGCGCGTCGGCCGCTTCCCCTTCATCGGCAACGGCAAGGCGATCGCGCTCGGCGAGCCGGAGGGCCTGGTGAAGACCGTGTTCGACGCGCGGACCGGCGAGCTGCTCGGTGCCCACATGGTCGGGGCCGAGGTGACGGAGATGATCCAGGGCTACACCATCGCCCGCACCCTGGAATCGACCGAGGCGGAGCTGATCGGGAGCATCTTCCCCCACCCGACCATCAGCGAAACCATGCATGAGGCGGTGCTTGATGCCTTCGGCCGGGTGATCCACATCTAGCCCCGCCATGGCCACGCGCATCGAGATTGACCATCGGGGGACGGACCGGGGGCGAGCGGCGCTCCGCCACCCGGAGAAGGCCCACCGGCCCGACAACCCGATCCAGCGCAAGCCCGCCTGGATCCGGGTGAAGGCGCCCACGCATCCCGTCTATCACGAGACGCGGACCCTGATGCGCGAGCAGAAGCTGGTCACCGTCTGCGAGGAGGCGGCCTGCCCGAACATCGGGGAGTGCTGGTCGCAGCGCCACGCGACCATGATGATCATGGGCGACATCTGCACCCGCGCCTGCAGCTTCTGCAACGTCGCGACCGGCCTGCCGCGCGCGCTCGACCCCGATGAGCCGCGGCGGGTGGGGGAGGCGGTGGCGAAGCTCGGCCTGCGTCACGTGGTGGTGACCTCGGTGGACCGTGACGACCTGGCGGACGGCGGCGCCGAGCATTTCGCGCGGACCATCCGCGCGATCCGCGCCGCAGCGCCGGGGACGACCGTCGAGGTCCTGACGCCGGACTTCCTGCGCAAGGACGGTGCGCTGGAGGTGGTCGTCGAGGCGCGGCCCGATGTGTTCAACCACAATCTCGAGACCGTTCCGCGCCTTTATCCGACGATCCGGCCGGGGGCGCGCTACTACCACAGCCTGCGCCTGCTCGATCGGGTGAAGCAGCTCGATCCCTCGATCTTCACGAAGTCCGGGCTGATGGTGGGCCTGGGTGAGACGCGGACCGAGGTGCTGCAGGTCATGGACGACCTCCGCAGCGCCGAGGTGGATTTCCTGACGATTGGCCAGTACCTCCAGCCGACGGTGAAGCACGCCGCGGTGGACCGTTTCGTCACGCCGGAGGAGTTCGAGGACTATGCGCGCCTGGCGCGCGCGAAGGGATTCCTGCTGGTCTCAGCGACGCCGCTGACTCGTTCCTCCTATCATGCGGACCGTGACTTCGCCGCGCTGCGCGCCGCGCGCGAGGCGAAGCTCGCGGCCGTGGCGGCTGCCTGAGGCCCGCGCCCCGCATGCCGACCCATGCCGAGAAGAGGGTCCTCCGCTACACGCCGGAGGAGCTGTTCGATCTGGTGGCGGACGTCCAGCGCTACCCGGAATTCCTGCCCTGGTGCGTCGGTGCGCGCGTGCTCTCGCGCTCCGAGACCGATCTCGTCGCCGACCTTACCATCGGCTTCAAGATCTTCCGGGAGACCTTCCGCAGCCATGTGGTGCTCGATCGCCCGCACCACGTGCATGTGAAGTACCTCAACGGCCCCTTCCGCTACCTGAACAACCACTGGCGCTTCACGCCGGTGCAGGGCGGGACGGAGGTGGACTTCTTCGTGGATTTCGAGTTCCGCAGCCGCATCCTCCAGGCCGCGATCGGCATGGTGTTCAACGAGGCGGTGCGGTTGATGGTCCGTGCGTTCGAGCGCAGGGCCATGGTGCTCTACGGCCGCCGGCCCTCCGGGTCGCCGACGCCGGCGCCGGCGCCTTCCTGACCGCGGACAGCGGCGCACGCGGTCCGCCCGGCCCGCGCCGCTGTGGGAGCGGCAATCCGGCACCGTACGACGAGGCCGGCCGGCCGCCTATCGCACAGGAGCCGTCCCGCAGCGGTTTTCCAGCCGTCCGCCATCGGCGATGGCCATCGCGACCACGATCTCGTCGGGCTGTGGCGCGTCCGCGATGCCGACCGTGATCGTGTCGAAATGCGCGAAGGACCAGGGATCGTCCTTGTGGCCGAGCGGCAGGTCCAGCATCGCGCCCGCCGCGGCAACCTTCACGTTCGACGGGATTACAGCCTTGCCGCCGCCGATCGCCGCGCGCATCGGCCGGCCGAGCATCGGGTGCACGCAGGCGGCGCCGTGTTCCATCTCCCCGGCGACGCCGACGATCGCGCCCTTTCCATAGCTCACCGCGGGCCCATCGAGCAGCCGCGCCAGATCGCCCATGAGCCGTTCGCCAAGCGCCGCACCCGCCTCCCAGAGCGGGCGCAGCTCCTCCACGCGTTGACCGGCAAACGGGTTCGCGATCACGGCGAGCGCCACGGCGCGGACTACGGGGCGCGGCGCCTCGCGCCCAAGCTCCGCGAAGACCTGCTCGCGCGTCAGCACCAGCTTGCGGACCGCAGGGGTCATGAGCAACTTCCGGTTCAGCCCTGGCCCGCCGAGCCACTGCCGCGGTGCCTGCTGTTCGAGAGGTACGGCCAGAACAGCGCGTGGGCCATGTAGAAATTCTCGCAATGGATCGGGTCCGGCAAGTAAATACCATCACCCATGCGGATCGCCAGGAAATGGTCGGCGAGCTTCACGCCCGGGTTCTTCTCGGCGTTCAGGAAATCGTCCTGGCAGCCGTGCTGCAGCTTGGTGATCAGGAGCTGATTCAGATCGCGCACCAGGTCGCGCGCCTCCGGGCTCCAGCGGCCTCGCGGCGCGCCGGGCTCCAGCGCGGAGATGTAGATCTTCTGGAAGCCTGTGCCGGTGTAGCGCCAGCAGCTCATCATGTCGTAGTCGGAAACCATGAGCCGGCCGCCATATCCGAGCACCGTGCCGGTCTCGTTGGTCTTGGCCTTGGTCGCGAAGGTCTTGGCCGGTAGCGTGCCGTGGAAGGCACGTGCGCTGCGCTTGGGACAGCGGAAGATGATCAGCAGCTGCCGCTCGGCGGTGAAGCGGCGCAGGACCATGATGTCCCGCGCATCCATGCCCGTCTCCTCGGAAAGGCGGATGTCAAGGCCATCGGCCCCCGCGGCCTTCGCCTGATGTTCCTTGTTGCGCGCGAGGTCCGCGAGACCCGCGGCGCTGATCCTGAGGCCAGACATGCGGCGAGCGCCCTTCGAATGTCGAATGCTGCGCGCGCAGTGTAGCTCAACCTCGCATTCCGCGCAGCCACCCGTGCCCGCCGCCGCAGCGTCCCGGCGACGACGGGCGGCGGACGGAGGCGTCGCTATTCCGCCCTGGATGCCGAGCCGGCGGCCGCGAGGCGCGTCTGTGCCACCTTCGCGAGATGCGCGAACTCGTCCATGCAATCGGCGCTGGCCTCGCTCAGGAAGTCGAGCTGGGCCTTGAGGGCCGTGTTGAAGTCCGTGCAGCGGCTCAGCGTCTCGAACAGCGCCACCTGCGCCCGGACGCGGCGCGTCATGAAGTCCATCATCTCCTGGGTGAGCTGCATGGCCACCTCGGCGGCCTGCCATTGCGGCATCATCATCCGCTCCGCGAGTCCGGCCTCGAAGCCGAGTGGCGACGCCCGGTAAGCGCCACCGGGCGGCGTGGCCTTTTCGGAGTCCCGTGGTCCGGCCGGGTTGTCGATCTTGCTCATCGCGCGTGATTCCCTTCAGGTGCCGATTCGCGCACGCCCCCCATCCCCTTGCGCGCGATGGGCGCTGACACGCGTCGGACGGGGCCAGCATAGGCCGCCGGCAGGAGGGCGTGGAACGCGAGGGCGGCCTCAGCAGCGGCCTTTCCGCCGCTGCATCGGGTCTCCGCGAAGCCCTTGTCCGGCGCGGCCCGGCGTGCCCTCCTTGGCCGCCGCCGGGCCTCGCTGGCACACTGCGCGCGGTTTCGTGAAAGGCTCACTCCGATGGTCCATGCCCCCGAACGTCCCGCCCCCGGCGCGCCGCCGGTGCGGATCAACCTCTATTCCGACACCCAGACGCGACCCACGCCCGCCATGAAGGAGGCGATGATGCGGGCGGAGGTCGGCGACGAGCAGCACGGCGACGACCCGACCGTGAACAAGCTCTGCGACCGCATGGCCGCGCTGCTGGGGAAGGAGGCGGCGGTGTTCCTGCCCTCCGGCACGATGTGCAACATCGTCGCCACGCTCACCCATTGTCGCCCCGGCGACGAGATCCTCGCGCATGAGAGCGCGCACATCCTGACCAGCGAGGCCGGCGGCCACGGCGCGCTCGGCGGCGTGCAGATCACGCCGCTGCGGGGGCCGCGCGGCATGTTCACCGCGGATGACGTGCGCGCCGCGATCCGCCCGCGCCGGCGCCATTCGCCCCCCCAGACGATGCTGGAGGTGGAGCAGACCTCCAACGCCGGCGGCGGCGCGGTCTGGCCGAAGGCGCAGCTCGACGCGGTCTCGGCGGTGGCGAAGGAGCACGGCCTCGCGACGCATATGGACGGGGCGCGGCTGATGAACGCCTGCGTCGCCTCCGGCGTCGCGCCGGCGGAGATGGTGGCGGGCTGGGATTCCGTTTGGCTCGACTTCACCAAGGGGCTCGGCGCGCCGCTCGGCGCGGTGCTGTGCGGCACGACGGAGTTCATCGACGCGGCCTGGCGCTGGAAGCAGCGCCTCGGCGGCTCGATGCGGCAGGCCGGGATCTGTGCCGCGGCCTGCCTCTACGCGCTCGACCACCACGTTGACCGGCTGGCGGAGGATCATGCCAACGCGAAGGCGTTCGCGCGCGGGCTGCGCCAGATCCCAGGCATCGAGGTGGTCGAGCCGGACACGAACCTGGTCTATTTCGACCCCTCCGGCGCGGGGATGAGCGCGGCAGAGCTGGTGCGCGCGCTGCGGATGCACGGCATCCAGATCAGCCTGCTCGGCGGAAGGATCCGCGGCTGCACGCATCTCGACGTGACCGCGGCGATGATCGAGGAGACGCTCGAGGTGATCCGCACGGTGCTGGCGCGGGGCGGTTGAAGCGGCGGCCCTGCGTGCGCGGAATCCGCTCGTGCGCGCGAGCCGGTTACGCGCACCCCCCTCCCCAACGCGCGCGCCCGCG
>JADGHI010000176.1 GCA_019689515.1 Acetobacteraceae bacterium
GCCGGTCGAGGTTGCGCGCCACCTCGTCGAGCAGGCCGATCTCGAAGCGCTGGTTAGGATGATGGCCTGCGCCGGCCGCCGCAGGACCAGGCTCGAGGCCCGCGTGTCGGCGAGGTACTCCTCCGACATCGTCAGCGCGCCCGCGTGGTGCGTGCGCATCCTGGCGACGTAGTCGCGGTCGGCCCGGAGAGCCGCCGGGTCGGCGGGGGCGTACCAGGTCGTCGCGACGGGCGCCTGCTCGGGCTCGTAGTCTTCGCCCACCATTGCGCAGGCGGGCGAGGCGGCCGCGAGGGCCAGACCGGCCGCCGCGGCCATGAGGGTGAGCCGCAGAGGGGGACGCCCGATAGCCGGGCTCGGGATCATCGAAGACATCGGATGCTGTCCTGTCGTTCTCGTCGCGACCAGCGGGCGTGCATCGGGCCACGTGGGTCGCGGCGCCCCATGGCGGGGCGATCGTCCTGGAAGTCGGTGCCGTGGGCCGCCGTCGCCGAAAGCGCTCGGCGGCACCGCCGGGCACGGTCGCGCCCGGTCAGGCCGCGCCGCGTGGCGGTGGGAGCGCGGGTGAGACGTTCGTGCCGTGCGGGCTGTGCACCGGCGCGCTGAAGCGCGGGGCAGGCCCCGACGGCACCGGCGGATCGGCTGACGAAGGCGGAGGCCCGGCGAGCGGGGCAGGGCACTGAGAGGCCGCGCAGCAGGCGAGGCCGGGCGTCGTGCCGCCGGCGTCGTCGCAGGGCTGGCCATGATCGTGCTGGTCGGCAGCGACGGCCGCCGCCAGCGCCGACGGAGTGGCGGCGCCGTGCGCGCCGCAGTGCAACGCCGATGGATCGTGGCCGACCGGCGCCGCCGAGGCGGCGTGCCGCAACGGGGCGCCGGGCAGGACGAACAGGGCCAGCGCGAGCAGTGCCGCGATCGCCCTTCTGAACCTGCCGTGCCCCTCGGCATTCCCGTCGCCTCATCATGTCGCGACGGCCGCGATCGCCCAAAGCCTATGCCGCGAGACGCCGCCCGCCTTGATCGGAATCAATGCGGTGCCGACGCGCGGTGTTCCTTCGGAGGGCTACGCCACCGTCCGACGGGGACGGCCGGCGATCGCCGCCCTCGAGACCCCGCAGAATCGGGCACTCCGGCCGGTGGTCGCCGTGGCAGGCCTCGACGAGGCCCTTGAGCGCCTCGATCATTCCGGTCAGCTCGGCGACCTTCGCCCGCAGCTCGGCGGCGTGCTCCAGGGCGATCCGCTTCACCTCGCCGCTCGACCTGTCCTCGTCCCGCCAAAGGCCGACCAGCAGGCGAATGCGCCCGATCGGCAGACCGAGGTCTCGGGCCCGGCGGACGAAGCGCAGCGTGTTCACGTCGGCGTCGGAGTACGCGCGGTTGCCCGCCTCCGTCCAGCCCGCCTTCGGGATCAGGCCGATGGCCTCGAAATGCCGGAGCATCCTCGCCGGTTGCGGCATTGCCGCAGCCCGGAGGCCTTCGCTGCCTGCCCGATGTTGGTGTTCATGTCGGTCTCCGTTGCGGACCGCCGGACACCGGCGGCTCGCCCCGGATGCAGGGCTTCCCATTGTGGGAGGGTCAAGCGCCGAAACGGCGTCTCCATGAGCCCTTGACCCTCCCATCATCGGAAGTCGCACCCTTCGGGCAACCTCACACCGACCCGCGCCGTTGCGGGTCTTTCCGGACAGCAGCCATGAGCGGTCACAGCACGCACCGAGGACACGACCTCCACGGGCGGGGGCATGCCGCGGCGCAGCGACACGGCCTCTCCACCGCGGGTGGCGTGCAGGGGGCTACGACGGTCCGGGACCCGGTCTGCGGCATGGAGGTGGACCCGCATGCGACGCCGCATCGCGCCGAGCATGCCGGGCGCACGCACTACTTCTGCTCGGCGGGCTGCCGCGCCAAGTTCGTGGCTGACCCGGCGAAGTACCTGGATCGGCGAGATCAGGAGCTGCGCGCCGGGCCGGTGGCGCCCGGCGCCATCTACACCTGTCCGATGCACCCGCAGATCCGCCAGGTCGGCCCCGGCAACTGCCCGATCTGCGGCATGGCGCTCGAGCCGGAGGTGGCGACCGGCGAGGCGGGTCCGAACCCCGAGCTGGTGGACTTCACGCGCCGCTTCCGGATCGGCCTCGTGCTGACCCTGCCGGTCTTCGTGCTGGAGATGGGCGGGCACCTGCTCGGGCTCGACCACCTGCTCGGGCGCTCGACCTCGAACTGGCTGCAAGTCCTGTTCGCCACGCCCGTGGTGCTCTGGGCCGGCTGGCCCTTCTTCGTGCGGGGCTGGCAATCGGTCGTGAACCGCAGCCTCAACATGTTCACCCTGATCGCGCTCGGCACTGGCGTCGCCTGGGCCTACAGCGTGGTCGCCACCGTCGCCCCCGGCGTGTTCCCGCCGGCCTTCCGCAGCGCGGACGGCTCCGTCGCCGTCTACTTCGAGGCGGCGGCGGTGATCGTCGTGCTGGTGCTGCTCGGGCAGGTGCTGGAGCTGCGCGCGCGCGAGCGCACCGGCGGCGCCATTCGCGCCCTGCTCGACCTTGCCCCCCCATGGCGCGGCGGATCGGGCCCGACGGCGCGGAGGAGGAGGTGCCGCTGGCCGCGGTGGCGGTAGGCGACCGCCTGCGCGTGCGGCCCGGCGACAAGGTGCCGCTCGACGGCGAGGTGCTGGAGGGCGCGAGCAACGTCGACGAGAGCATGGTGACCGGCGAGCCGGTGCCGGTCGCCAAGGCCCCGGGTGCGCGGGTGATCGGCGGCACGCTGAACGGCCAGGGCACCTTCGTGATGCGCGCCGACCGCGTGGGCCAGGACACGGTGCTGGCGCAGATCGTGCGGATGGTCGCGCGGGCGCAGCGCTCCCGTGCGCCGATCCAGCGCCTCGCCGACGAGGTGAGCGCCTGGTTCGTGCCGGCGGTCGTCCTGATCGCCGTGATCGCGGCGATCGCCTGGGCCATCTGGGGTCCGGAGCCGCGGGCCGCCTATGCCATCGTCGCGGCGGTGACGGTGCTGATCATCGCCTGTCCCTGCGCCCTGGGCCTGGCGACGCCGATGAGCATCATGGTGGGCATCGGGCGCGGCGCCCAGGCCGGCGTGCTGATCAAGAACGCCGAGGCGCTGGAGCGGATGGAGCGTATCGACACGCTGGTGGTGGACAAGACCGGCACGCTGACCCAGGGGCGGCCCGAGGTGGTCGCAGTGGTCCCGGCCGCCGGGTTCGACGAGGCCGGGCTGCTTCGCCTCGCCGCCAGCCTTGAGCGCCCGAGCCAGCACCCGCTGGCCGAGGCGGTGGTGCGCGCGGCGGAGGCGCGCGGTCTCGCCCTTGCCCCCGTTGAGGACTTCGACGCCCCGACCGGGCGCGGCGTCACCGGCGTGGTGGACGGCCGCCGCATCGCGGTCGGCAACGTGCGGCTGATGCAGGAGCTGGGGGTGGACGTGGCTGCCGTCGCGGGCGAGGCGGAGCGGCTGCGTGGCGACGGCGCGACCGCCTTCTTCGTCGCGGTGGACGGCCGCGCCGCCGGCCTGGTCGCGGTGGCCGACCCGGTGAAGGAGAGCACCCCTGAGGCCGTCCGTGCGCTGCAGGCCGAAGGCGTGCACGTCGTGATGCTGACCGGCGACAACCGCACCACGGCGGAGGCGGTGGCCCGCCGCCTCGGCATCGACGAGGTGATTGCCGAGGTGCTGCCCGAGGACAAGCAGAAGGTGGTCGAGCGGCTGGCGGCCGAGGGCCGGCACGTCGCGATGGCGGGCGACGGCGTGAACGACGCGCCGGCGCTGGCTGCGGCTGAGGTCGGCATCGCCATGGGCACGGGGACGGACGTGGCGATGGAGAGTGCCGGCGTGACGCTGCTTGGCGGCGACCTGATGGGCATCGTGCGGGCGCGGCGACTGTCGCGCGCGGTGATGCGCAACATCCGCCAGAACCTGTTCTTTGCCTTCGCCTACAACGCCGCCGGCGTGCCGATCGCAGCGGGGGTGCTCTACCCCTTCTTCGGCATCCTGCTCTCGCCGGTGATCGCGGCGGCGGCGATGGCGCTGTCCTCGGTCAGCGTCGTCGGCAACGCGCTGCGGCTGCGGAGCGTGCGCCTCGGGTGACGCGGGCGCAGCTCGAGTCGCTTGCGCGCCTGGATTCGAACCTGCGTCCGCTTTGGGCGGCCTCCCAGGAGGGATGATCGCTGGAGGGCCGGGGGCCTTGTTGAATTCGGCGCGATAGCAGACCAGTTCTCAGTTTCGTCGCACACGAGACGCCTGTTCTCGCCTCTTCTCCGATCTCGGGTCCGGCCCGCCGAGGTCTGATTGTGCGGGCGA
Source organism: Acetobacteraceae bacterium (assembly GCA_019689515.1). Classification (GTDB taxonomy): domain Bacteria; phylum Pseudomonadota; class Alphaproteobacteria; order Acetobacterales; family Acetobacteraceae; genus Caldovatus. The sequence continues at coordinate 4,297 of JADGHI010000176.1, forward strand.
AGCGGCCGTATGCCGCGGCATCACGGACCCGGCGGCTTCGCGCCCAAATCTGCCGCCGCTGACCGGCAGGCAACTTCCGAAGGCGGCCGTGCGCCCAACCGGCGAGCGCTGTTCTTGAGCGCAGGATGCAGGTCGGGCACTCTCGGAGCACCACTGATGACCGGGTTCAACGTTGAACGGGCTGTTCAATGATGAGGTGATCGCGTGTCGAAGGTCAGCACCTGCCTCTGGTTCGCGAAGGACGCCGAGGAGGCGGTCCGCTTCTACGTCTCCCTCGTTCCCGGCTCCGGGATCGAACACGTCCTACGTTCGCCGGGGCCGTGGCCCGGTGGCGAAGCCGGCGACGTTATCCTGATCACGTTCTCCCTGAACGGGCAGAGGTATCAAGCTCTCAACGGCGGCACGCCTGCCGCCTACGGAACCGCCGCCTCGATCTCCGTCGAGTGTACGGATCAGGCGGAGGTCGACCGGCTATGGGCGGCGCTGACCGCGAATGGCGGGTCGGAGATGGCGTGCGGATGGCTCCGCGATCGCTGGGGGGTGCCGTGGCAGATTGTGCCGGAAGTGCTTCCGCGGCTCCTCGCCGACCCTGATCCGGCGGTTTCGAGCCGCGTGTTTCTGGCGATGCAGGACATGGTCAAGCTGGACGTTGTCGCCCTGGAGCGTGCAGCTGCGGGAGGATGACGCGCCGCTCAGCGGCGGGCTTTGCGGCTCATGCCTGCGGCATGGGCGATGATGCTCGGCGGGTTCGGGCTTGCAGTATACTCCTTGCGCAGCTGGCGCAGAGCTTCGGTCCGCATCGCTCGACAGGCCTTTGGCGTTCTGCATGCCGACGCCAGCAGCATGCGCTATCGCGCGCTCCACGTTGCGGAGCGCTGATGGCGCAGCGGAATTCCGTTGCTTTGACTAGGCGCCACCGCAGCAGGTTCGGGCGCTGATAGACTACCGCTCGATACCCTGCGGTGTCCGATTGCGCCGAAGGACTTCCTCGAAACGAGGTTCCGTACGGCCGATAAGCTGGCCGGTGTTCCGATCGAACACGTAATCCGCCACTGCCTGGTATCCGATGGGGGCGACAGTGCATCGGGCGGCAGAGGCGCAAGGCTCCCATCGTGCGTGGCGTAGGGAAGAAGAGCCCGCCGCGCGGCACGCCAAGGTTTTCAGAGCGCCTTGCGCTGTGAGAAGGGGCGGTCCGGTCTGCCAGACCGGCTCGCGTGCGCGGTGGCTGGACAGCATCACCGTCACGTCGCGCACCCGCAGCCACGCGCTGCCGGTCCAGACCTCCAGGCCGATCGGCTCACCGTCCGCGCCGGCGACCAGCCGCGGCGCGCCCGGGTCCGGCACCGTGGGCGAGATGCCCGGCGGCGGCGCCGCGGCGGCAGCAGCGCCGAAGCGCCCCGCCCCGCTGCTCACGCGATCTTGAAATCGCCGAAATCCGCGGCTTTCGCGGTTACGCCACGCGCCAGGCCCGCGCCGTCCGACCCCCACAGGTAGCGTCTTCGGTCGCAATGGATCGCAACATTTTGCGTGAAATCGCGCCGTGTGCAAGGGGAAAATCGCATCATGTTGCGAAAGCGCGACACCCCTTGACATGCATTCTTCCGCGCGCGCGCCTCGCGCCTCGCGCCTGCGGCAACTCGCTCACCGCTTGGCGCAGCAGGGCTTTCGCCTTCTCCTCGCCCGCCGCCATGCGCTGCGCCGCGGCCGTGGCGGTGCGGCAGCCGAGACTGTCAGAGACGGTACCGCCCCCATCGTCCCCGCTGCCAAAGCCGATTATCGGCGGCTTGAGGTCCGTCATGAGGAATTCCCCCCTCGAAATGCGCGCCGGCGCGCCCGCCGGACGCGCGTGAAACGTTCGCCGCTTGGGCAGCGGTTCGGGCCGGAAGATTACCGCGATTTTCGCGGGACCAAAACGGGAACAAATGTGTCAGATACGGCACGGTCTGATGCGCCGATCCGGCACCGGAGCCCATCACCGCGACGCCCGCTGTAGCCGTCCGCGTGCCTTCTGCGATCGCATCGCGAGCCCGCCAAGGCCCCGCCAGGCAAGCTGGCGCGCGGCATAGAGCCCGATGCCGATGGCGTCCGCCTCGTCCTGAGATGCCGGCGCGAAGCCGAGCAGCCGAACCCGCCGCATCACCTCGTCCTTCGTCGCGTGCGAGCCGCCGGCGCAGCCGAGCCCTTGCTTCCATTCGCCGACGCCGACCGGGAGGCACCGCGCGCCGATGTCGTAGGCCCAGGCTTCGGCCACCGCCCGCAGCCCGCCATAGACGTGCGCCGCGGTGGTGGCGAACCAGCGCCGCCCCGTGGCGCGCTCGGTGCGCTGGTGGCTGCGCACGTCCTCGTAGGCGAGTGCCAAGCCCTCCGGCCAGTCGCCGCGGCGCAGGAACGCCAGCAGGTCGTGGTAGCGCCGCCCGGGGTGGCCGTCCGCGCCGGGCGCCGGCAGGCGCAGCGTGCCGCTGCGCGCGACGCGGTCGTCCACCACCAGCGCCCAGCCGCAGGCCGTGGCGAGGTCAAGGGCGAGCACCGGGGGGGCGACTATCCCGCGCATGGGGACCGCGCGTCAGGTACGCCGGCCGCTCGGCGTCCTGTCGAAGATTGGGCCGTCGTCGTCGCGGCCGTCGTCGCCGTCGCCGCCGCCATTGTCGTTGGCGCCGCCGCCGGCCGCGTCGTCGGCGAACATCTCGGTCTGCCGAGGATCCTTCGGCTTCGGCTTGCCGCGGTCGCCCATCAGCACGTCGCTCTCGCCCAGCACGACCAGCACCTCGCGCTTGGTCGCGTCGAACAGCGCGTGACGAAGCTCGGCGTTCGGCGCCACGACCAGCTTCGCCTCGATCTTCTCGGCGCCGCGCTTGACCTCCTTGAGCGTGGCGACGATTGCCGGTCGGCCCTGGCTCTGTACCAGCGCGAAGACGCGCCGCACCAGCAGCTCGGCCGCAGCGTCGGCCTGGTCAATCGCGCGCTGCTGCTCCTCCTCGCCACGGAGGTTCCAGGGCAGGGCGCTATGGTCGTGCTTCTGGCGGTCGAGCAGGAAGTCGCGGATGTCGCCCTTGAGCGTCTTCACCGCGATGAGGTCGAGGCTTTCCTCGATGCTCGGCGCCGCGGCGACCGGGGGCGGCGGTGGGGTCGGACTGCCCTGGGG
>JADGHI010000177.1 GCA_019689515.1 Acetobacteraceae bacterium
CCCACCCTGGCGCGACGCGGCGGCCGTGATGGCGGCGCCACAGCCGGAGCAGATCGAGAACGGCACCAGCCACGTCTCCATCGTGGACGCCGAGGGCAACGCCGTCGCGATGACGACGACCGTCGAGGACATCTTCGGCGCGCGCCTCGCCGTGCGCGGCTTCGTGCTGAACAACGAGCTGACCGACTTCTCCTTCCTGCCGGAGATCGCGGGCCGCCCCGTCGCCAACCGCGTGGAGGGCGGCAAGCGCCCGCGCTCCTCGATGTCGCCGACCATCGTGTTCGACGAGGAAGGACGGCTGCACGCGGTCCTCGGCTCGCCGGGCGGGGCGAGGATCATCGGCTACGTCGCGCAGGCGTTGGTCGCGATGCTGGACTGGGAGATGGACCCGCAGGCGGCGGTGGCGCTTCCGCATGTCGGCACGCTCGGCGCGGCGGTGGAGCTGGAGGAGGGCACATCCGCCGCCGCCCTCGCACCGGCGCTGGCCGCGCGGGGGCATCGGGTGGAGCTGCGCGCCATGACCTCCGGCCTGCAGGCGATCCGCGTAACGCCGCAAGGGCGGCTGCTCGGCGGCGCCGATCCGCGGCGAGAGGGCGTGGCGGTGGGAGATTGAGGACACGCGCGCGGATGGCGCATCGCCGGCGGGAACCGCGCCGGCGCGCCCGCGTCCGCCACCATGGAGGAGAACCAGCCCATGCGCCCCATCCCGGCCAGCCTCACCCTCGCCGGTCTCGCCGCCGCGCTGCTCGCCGCGGCGCCCTCGACGCCTGCCGCGCAGGACTCGGAGACGCGCGAGATCGGCTACGTGAACACCGCGCTGACCAATCTCGGCCTGACGCGCAGCCACCGCGTCGTGGTCGAGCGCTTCACCGATCCGGAGGTCGAGGGTGTGGCATGCTACATCAGCCAGGCACGCACCGGTGGCTTCTCGGGCATGGTCGGGCTGGCGGAGGACCCGGCGCGCTTCTCGCTCTCCTGCGCCGCGACGGGGCCGGTGCGCGTCTCCGACCGGGCGCGGCGCGGGGCACGTGGGCAGCAGGTGTACGAGAGCCGCACCTCGGTCTTCTTCAAGGAGACGCGCGTCCACCGCTTCATCGATGAGGAGCGCGGCGCGGTCGTGTACCTCGCCTGGTCCACGAAGCTGGTGGAAGGGTCGCCGTTCAGCGCGGTGGCGGCGGTGCCGATCGCGCCCCGGCCCGAGCAACCCCCGGCGCCTGACCGTTGAGGCGGAGCCGCGAAGGTTCCTCCACAGGATGAAGCGGACCGGCGTGCCTGCGAACGCAGCAGCCGCAACTGAGCCGCAACTGGCGCCAGGACGGTGATCACGGGACGACAGGCTTACGCAATCACCGACGGCATCGGCCGGCTGCGCCCTTCGCCGTGAACGGCGCCCGCCTCGGCGAGTCCTGCCTTGCGACTTCCCTCGACTGGCTCTGGCGTCAGCAGATCCTAACCCTTGTGGTAGTAGATCAGCCCGACGCTGGGGTCCCAATGCTTCAGGAACCAGTCGAAGGGCTTCCGGCGATCCTCGCCATGCCACGGGTCGGCGATGAGGAGGACCGTGTCCATGATCCCGTGGAGCAGGATCCAGTGGCCCCAGCGGGTCCCCAAGAAACGCGCGAAATTGCCGGAGACGGCCAGCGGACCGCAGGTCACCAGGGCATGGGCGATGTTCATGTTCGAGGGCTGACGGCCGTTCGTCAGCCAAAGCGGCCGGAAGCGGGCGAGGCGATTGAACTGCTGACGCATCTCGGACCAGTCCATGCCCTCCACCACGCCGCGCGGATTCGTCCGCATGTCGTTTGGTGGCGTGTCGCCGTGGAAGGCGTAGAGCATGTTTACACAGGCATCGCCGCACATGTTGACGTGCTTCTGTGCAACATAGTCAATCGGCCAGCGAACGAAGGGGGCGGCCTCCTCCTTTGACGAGTCCGGATTGTAGTGACCGCCATTGATGGGCAGCGGAAGGGCGACCTTTGCGGTGCTTGCCCGCGCACGCTTGTTGATCAGCCAGCCACCGATCTTGACTTCCATACCTATTCTCCTCCCTGTTTTAGTATCATTGTAGACAAGGAATGGTCAGGCGGGCAAGCAGCAAGCCGGAGTGCGCACCGGGGGGGCGGCGGCGCCCCGGCGCCGGTGCTGCTATCGGATCGGCATTTCGTCCCGTGCAGCAAGCGACCTCGGGCCGCTCACCGCGGCCGGAAGGGGTGCGGCCCTTGCTACGGGCACGAGGGCGAAGACGACCGATGGGCCGCTAACGGTCGAGCGCCGATCCCGGCCATCGCCATGGCACCGCCTCGGCTGCGTGCACCGGCACGAGGGCGGCAACGCGGGATCGGCGAGGGCCGCTCGCCGCCCTGCCAACGCCTCGCTAGCCGCGCCGCCGGAACCGCTCCACTGCGCTCACCAGCGCCGTCCGCACGCCCGGCTCCAGCGCCGAGTGCCCTGCGTCGGGCACGATGGTGAGGCGTGCCTTCGGCCAGGCGCCGGCCAGCTCGAAGGCGGTCTCGGCCGGGCAGACCATGTCGTAGCGGCCCTGCACGATCTCCGCCTGGACATGCGCGAGCCGGTCCATCCGCCCCAGGAGCCCCTCGGGCGGCAGGAACAGGTCGTGGGCGAAGTAGTGCGCCTCGATCCGCGCGAGACCGAGCGCGGTGCGGTCCTGGGCGAAGCTCGCCACCGTCTCCGGGCTCGGCAGCAGGGTGGAGCAGGAACCCTCGTACTGGCTCCAGGCGCGGGCCGCAGGAAGGTGGACCGCGGGGTCGGGGTCGGTCAGGCGGCGCAGATAGGCCGACAGCAGGTCGCCGCGCTCGGCTGGCGGCACGTGCTCGGCGAAGGCGGCCCAGGCGTCGGGGAAGACACGCTTGAGGCCGTAGAGGAACCACTCCACCTCCGTGCGGCGGCCGAGGAACACGCCGCGCAGCACGCAGCCCGTCACCCGCTCCGGATGCTCCTGCGCGTAGGCGAGGGCAAGGGTCGAGCCCCAGGAGCCGCCGAACAGCAGCCAGCGCTCGATGCCGAGGAAGCGGCGCAGCGCCTCGATGTCGCGCACCAGGTGCGGGGTGGTGTTCTCGCGCAGCTCGCCGAGCGGGCGGGAGCGGCCGGCGCCGCGCTGGTCGAAAATCACCACGCGCCAGTGCGTGGGATCGAAGAAGCGCCGATGCACCGCGCCCGCGCCGGCACCGGGGCCGCCGTGCAGGAACAGCACCGGCTGTCCGCGCGGGTTGCCGACCTGCTCCCAGTACATCACGTGGCCGGCAGTCAGCGGCAGCAGGCCGGTCTCGTAGGGAGCGATATCGGGGAAAAGGTCGCCGCGGGGCATCTCGGGCCTCATCTTTGGCGTGGCCGGCGCCCGGGGGCAATATGGCCGGCAGGCCGGCTCCGGTCCGAAGGCACGCCCGGCCCGCGGGGCACGTGTGGCCGGCGCGCGGAAACAGGGTGCCGCGGTGGCGACCTAGTGGCGCTCCGCGCGTTGGCATGCGATCGCCCTCTTCGCTTCCCGCCTCGCTCATCCTAGCTTCGAGGGGTCATGGCCGCGCCGCCCTTCCAGCCGCCTTCGCAACAGCGCCGCACCGAAGCGGCCACCGCCCGTCCGGACGGCGCGGCGGCCGGCGCCGTGCGCTGCGGCGTGTGCGGCACGGAAAGCCGCCAGCCGCCGTTCCGCCCGCCACCACCGGAGCAGGCACCGGACCTCGACCTGCGCCCCGGGGAGCCGGTGCGCGGCACCATGGCGTTGTGGCTGCAGCAATGCCCGCATTGCGGCTACGCGGCGCCGGACATCGGGCGAGCCCATCCCGGCGCCGCCGCGGCCGTAAGTGCCGCGCCCTTCCGCGCGCTGCTGGCCGAGACGAGCTATCCCCTGCTCGCCCGCCGCTTCCTCGCCTGGGCGCATGTGCTGGAGGAGACGGGGGCGCTGCACGCCGCGGCCGAGGCGACGCTCCAGGCGGCCTGGGTGGCGGACGATCTGAACCGGCCCGACCTCGCCCGCGCCTGGCGGCGGGAGGCGGTGGCGCTGTGGCGCGCCGGTCCGCCGCTCGATCCCGAGCAGACGGTGCGAGTGGTGGACGCGCTGCGCCGCGCCCAGGCTTGGGACGATGCCCTGGCCACCGCCGAGGCGCTGGCGCGCTCCCGCCCGCCGGAGCCGGTGGCGCAGGTGATCGGCCTGGAGCGCCGGCTGGTGGAGGCGCGCGATTCCGGGCGGCACACCTTGGCGAGCGCCCTGCCCCCGCCGGCGAGGCGGCCGCATGTGTCGCATCAGCGCCCGCCGGCCCTGGGCAGCAGCGCCGGGCTCGGCTTCGGAGGACTGTTCGAGCGGCTGCGGCGGTTCTTCCGGCGCGGCGGCTGAGGATGCAGGCGCTGGTGCGCGCGGCTTGCCGGATGCATCGTGGCGGGATAGTTTTCGTTATAATATAACATCTCGAAAGCCGGAGCCATGCCGAGCCGCCGCCAGCTCCTCGCCGCCTTGTCCTGCGCCACCCTCGCCGGCCGGGGCGGTGCCGCGCCGGCCGCGGCCCAGGGCGCTCCGGCCGAGACGGCTGCCGCGCTGCGGGTGGTCGCCTCCTTCTCGATCCTCGGTGACATGGTTCGCCAGATCGGCGGCGCGCGCCTGGACCTGCGGGTGATCGTGGGCCCGGACCGCGACGCGCATGGCTTCCAGCCGCGCCCTTCCGATGTCGGGGCGCTCAGGGCCGACGTGCTGGTCGTGCGGAACGGCCTCGGCTTCGAGCCCTGGCTCGACCGCCTGCTGCGCGCCGCCGGCCACCGTGGACCCGTGATCACCGCGACCGCGGGCATCACGCCGCGCGCGATGGACGCGCCGGGCCATGGCCATGACGGGTCCGGCGCCGAGCGCCACCGCCGGCACGCCGCCCCGCCGGGCCACGGCGTGCCCGACCCGCATGCGTGGCAGGACCTGCGCCTCGGCCAGAGCTACGTGCGGACCATCGCCGCGGGCCTGATCGAGGCCGATCCGGCCGACGCGGAGCTCTACCGGCGCAATGCGGAGGCCTATGTCGCGCGCCTCGCCGCGCTGGACGCCTGGGTGCGGGAGCGGATCGCGACCGTGCCGGCGGCGCGGCGCAAGGTCGTCACCGACCACGAGGCCTTCGGCTATTTCGCCGCGGCCTATGGCGTGCGGTTCCTCGCCCCGCAGGGCGTCTCGACGGAGGCCGAGCCCTCGGCGGCGGAGGTCGCGCGGCTGATCCGCCGCATGCGCGCCGAGGGGATCACCGCCATGTTCCTCGAGAACATGCGCAACCCCGCGATGCTGCAACGCCTGGCGCGCGAGGCCGGGGCGCGCGTCGGCGGGCGGCTCTACGCCGACTCGCTCAGCCCGCCGGACGGCCCGGCGCCGACCTACGAGGCGATGTTCCGCCACAACGTCTCGCTGCTGGTCCCGGCGATGCGGGGCGACGCGGCCTGAGGCGTGCGCGGCCCGGTGCGGTGCGGGACCCTGCCCCGCCTCGGACGTTGCTGCTCCACGGTGCGGCGACGGAGAGGATGCCCGCGATGAGCCGATCGGCACGGCAGGGGGAGAACGACGCGGCGGGGAAGGCAGCGGACGGCCTCCGCTCGGCCCTGCGCGGCGCCCCGCCCGAATGGCTCCACCCGCCGGACCTCGAAGTGGCGCGCGCGGCACAGCGCATCATGGCGGAGCGCGTGGTCACGGAGGACGCGCACGGGCCGATCGCGCGCCTCGGCGGCGCCGACGTCAGCTCCGAACGCTTCGACCCGGAGCGGCGCGTGCATGCCGCGCTGGTGACGCTGGACGCCGCGACGCTGAAGCCGCTCGCCGAGGCCGGCGAAACGCAGGTCGCGGCCTTTCCCTACGTTCCCGGCTTCCTCGCCTTCCGCGAGGTGCCCGCGCTGGTCGCCGCCTGGCTGCGCCTCGACCCGAAGCCCGATCTGCTGCTGGTGGACGGGCACGGGATCGCGCATCCGCGCGGCCTCGGCAGCGCCAGCCATATCGGCGTGCTGCGCGACCTGCCGCCGAGCGGAGTGGCGAAATCGGTCCTCGTCGGCGAGATGGCGGGCCCGCTCGGCCCCGAGCCGGGCGACCGGGTGCCGCTGGTCTGGCGTGGGCGAGTCATCGCCATGGCGCTGCGCACCCGGGCGCGGGCCAATCCGCTCTACATCTCGGTCGGCCACCGCGTCGCGCTGGAGAGCGCGGTGGCGTGGGTGCTGCGCGCGAACGGGCGCGGCTACCGGCTGCCCGAGCCGACCCGCCTCGCGCATCTGGCAGCGAACCGCCAGCGGACCGGCGTGGCGCTGCTATGACGGCGAGCAACGCAGGGCGCGGCGTGGACATCGCGCGGGCCAACCGGCGCCCGGCCACAAGAGCGGCGCCCATGCTGGCGCAGGACCGTCGGGCCGCGCTATCCAGCCGCCCATGCACCGCCTCTGGCTCGCCTTCGGCGCCCTGTTCGGACTGACCGCCGTCGCCCTTTCGGCCTGGGCGGCGCATGGACTGTCGCAGCGGATCGGCCCGGTGCGACTGGCCTCGGTGCAGAACGCGCTCACCATGCAGGGCTGGCACGCCCTGGCGCTGCTCGCGACGGGGCTGCTCGCCGAGGGGCGGGGCGGCCTGGTGGATGCCGCCGGGGCGGCCTTCGTGCTCGGCGTGCTGGTGTTCTGCGGCGCGGTCTATGCGAGCGCCTTCGGCGTGCCGGGCGTCGGCCGCTTCGCCCCCTTTGGCGGGACGGCACTGATGCTGGGATGGCTCCTGCTGCTGATCGCCGCGATCCGGCGCTGAGCGGCGGCCGCGGCGACGCGCCGCAGATGCGGGGGATGCCGCCGGAGGGCATCGCCAGCGCCTGGCTCGCGGCCGAGGGCTATGAGGCCGAGCTGGCGGAGGAGCTGGCGCGCGCCGGACGGCGCATCACGGCCTGGCATGGCCGGCTCGCCCTCTCGCCCGATCCGCCGGGCGTGGCCGCCGCCTGGGCGCTCGATGCCTGGACCGCGCCGCGCCTGGTGCCGGCGCCTTCGATCAAGGCCGCTGCGGCGGCGCTGCGCGCGATCCAGCGCAACTGGTCGCTGTATTCCGCCGCGCATCACCGCCGTGCGGCGCTGATCGAGGCCGCGCTGCCGCCGGTGAAGGCGCGCCCGCTGGTGTTCCCGGAGCCGGCGCCGACAGCGCCGCTCGGTGCCTGGACGCTGCTCGCGCCGGACCTGATGCTCGCCTCGCCGACCAAGACCAGCCCGTTCGTGAATGGCGAGGTGCGCTTCGTGGAGGACCGCACCGGCCCGCCCTCGCGCGCCTATCTCAAGCTCTGGGAGGCGCTGACCCGGCTCGGGCGCTGGCCCCAACCCGGCGAGACCTGCCTCGACCTCGGCGCGGCGCCGGGCGGGTGGAGCTGGGCGCTGGCGCGGCTCGGCGCGCAGGTGGTGGCGGTGGACAAGGCGCCGCTCGACCCGGCGG
>JADGHI010000178.1 GCA_019689515.1 Acetobacteraceae bacterium
GCCCGCGCCGGGCGCGCGCCACACGAATCCCCGCCGCTCCCGCGCGGCCTCGGGGATCTCCTCGAGATCCTTGCGGTTGCGCGCCGGCATCATCACGCGCGTGATGCCGGCGCGGACCGCCGCCGTCGCCTTCTCCTTGATGCCCCCAACCGGGAGCACCAGCCCGCGCAGGCTGATCTCGCCCGTCATTGCCGTGTCGCTGCGCACGGTGCGGCCAGTGAGCAGCGAGACGAGAGCGGTGAACATCGCCACCCCCGCGCTCGGCCCGTCCTTCGGCACCGCGCCGGCGGGGACATGGATGTGGATGTCGCTCTTCTCGAACAGGCCGGGGTCGATGCCGAGCGATGCGGCGCGGTCCTTCACCAGGCTGAGCGCCGCCTGCGCGCTCTCGCGCATCACCTCGCCGAGCTGGCCGGTGAGGATCAGCCGGCCGCTGCCGCCCGGCGTGCGCGCCGCCTCGATGAACAGGATGTCGCCGCCCACCGGCGTCCAGGCGAGGCCGGTCGCCACGCCGGGAACCGAGGTGCGCATCGCTACCTCGTTCTCGAAACGCGGCGGGCCGAGGATGGCGGCGAGGTCCTCCGGCCCGATGTGCACGCGCTCCGCGGCGCCCTCGGCGATGCGCATGGCGGCGTGGCGCAGCGCGCGGCCGATCTCGCGCTCCAGGCTCCGCACCCCGGCCTCGCGCGTGTAGTGCTGGATGATCGCGCGCAGCGCCTCATCGGTGATCTCCGCCTGCTCGGGCTTCAGCCCGTTGGCCTCGAGCTGGCGGCGCACCAGGTAGCGCCGCGCGATCTGCAGCTTCTCCTCCTCCGTGTAGCCGCTGAGCTCGATGATCTCCATCCGGTCGCGCAGCGGGCCCGGGATGGTGTCGAGCATGTTCGCGGTGGCGATGAACACCACGCGCGAGAGGTCGAAGGGCACGCCGAGGTAGTTGTCGCGGAAGGTGTGGTTCTGCTCCGGGTCGAGCACCTCGAGCATCGCCGCCGAGGGGTCGCCCTGGATGCCGCGCCCCATCTTGTCGATCTCGTCCAGCATCATCACGCAGTCGCGCGACTTCGCCTTGCGGATCGCCTGGATGATGTTGCCCGGCAGCGCGCCGATGTAGGTGCGGCGGTGGCCGCGGATCTCGGCCTCGTCGTGCACGCCGCCGAGGGAGACGCGCACGAAGGCCCGCCCCATCGCGCGCGCGATGGACTGGCCGAGCGAGGTCTTGCCCACGCCCGGCGGCCCCACGAAGCAGAGGATCGGCGCCTTGCCCTCGGGCGCGAGCTTGCGCACCGCGAGGTACTCGACGATGCGCCGCTTGATCTTCTCCAGCCCGTAATGGTCCTCGTCGAGGATGCGGCGTGCCTCGGCGATGTCGATCGGCTTCTCCTCCGGCAGCCGCCAGGGCAGCTCGATCAGCCAGTCGAGATAGGTGCGCACCATGCCGTGCTCGGGCGAGGCCTCCGGCATGCGCTCCAGCCGGCGGAGCTCCTTGCGCGCGGCCTGCTCGACCTCCTCCGGCATCCCGGCCTTCTCGATCGCCTCGGTGAGCTCCTTGATCTCCGCGGCCTTGCTGTCCTCCTCGCCGAGCTGGCGCTGGATCGCGGCCATCTGCTCGCGCAGCAGCACCTCGCGCTGGCGCGCATCGAGGCTCGCCCGCGTCTGGCGGCCGATCTCGGCGGTCAGGCGCAGCACTTCCAGGCGCTGGGCGAGCGCGCGGGAGACGCGGTCGAGCCGCGCCTGGAGGTCGAACGTCTCCAGGATCTCCTGCTTCTCGACCGGCGGGATGTCGAGATAGGCGGCGACGAGGTCGGCGAGCGCGCCGGGCTCGTTCAGCGCCTGCACCGTGTTGACCAGCCCCTCCGGCGCCTGCGGCAGAAGCTGCAACGCCTCCAGCGCCTGGTTGCGGAGGTGCAGCATGCGCGCCTCGATCTCGGTCGAGCGGGTCTCGGGCTCCGTGACGCGATAGACGCCCGCGGCGATGAAGGGCCGCTCCGCGATCCAGTCCAGCACGCGGAAGCGCTGCACGCCCTGGCAGACGAGCTGGTGCGACCCGTCCGGCGCGGTGACCCAGCGCAGGACATTCGCGACCGTTCCGGTGCGGTGCAGGTCCCCCGACGTCGGCTCCGCCGTCTGCGGGTCGCGCTGCATCACCACGCCGACCTGCTGGCCTTCGCGGAGCGCATACTGCACGGCGGCGACCGAGGATGGCCGTCCGACAACGAGCGGCATGACCGCGCCGGGGAACAGCACGGTCTCGCGCACCGGCAGGATCGGCAGCGCATCGGGCGGCAGGCTCGGCCCCCCGCCCCCGCCCGGGGCGGGGCCGAGATCGGGCGCGTGGCGGCGTTGGTCTTCCATCGGCATCTCCGCGGCTCAGATGGTTTTTTCGAGCCTGACCAACAAGCAGCCATGCACGAGCGAATGCCGCACGGAGGCGGCGTCGTAGCGCCCCGGCGGCAGCGGGACGCGGCGCTCGAACCGTCCGAGCGGCAGTTCAAGCCGATGGATCACGGCGGCGTGCAACTCGGGCGGCAATTGGCGCATGCCTGACACGCGCAGGACGCCGTCCTCGATCACGGCCTCGACAGCGGCAGGGTCCACGCCGGGGAGCGCGACGAGGATCAGCACCTCGCCTTCCGTCTCCAGCACGTCCGCGGGCGGCTGCCAGGCCGGAAGGCGCGCCGCCGCGGCGGCGCGGAGCGGCTCGAAGAAGCGGCGGTGCAGGCGCTCGGCGCGGGCGACGGCCTCGCACGCTTCGGCCCACATCCAGTTCTCGATCTCGTCCCTGCGCATCACGGAACTCCCCGCAGGCCGCCCGAGGCCCCGCCCGCTCGCCCGTCCGCGGTGCGGCCGGGACGCAGCGGGGGCGGGAGCGGCATCCGACGGACCACACCACCACCGCGCGGCGTGGCCGACAATGACCTGGATCAGAATGCCCGCCCTGCGCATTCGTTCCTGCCCTACGGCGGCGGCGCCCGGTGCGAACCTCGCCATCGGACCCGCGGCGTGCCCCGCCTCACAAGGGGGAGCCCGCCGGCCTAGGGAACCGCCGCCCGGCTCCCGGCTTCACCCCGCCGAACGACGACCGCGCGGAACCGACAGGCGCTGCCCTCCCCCGCCCGATGACGCCCAGGCTCTTCCTCGACCTCGACGGCGTGCTCGCCGACTTCGACCGCGGCGTGCAGGCCGTGACCGGCAGGCGGCCGGAGGGGCTGCCGCGGAAGGCGATGTGGGCCGCGCTCGCCCGCGCGCCGGACTTCTTCGAGACCCTGGAACTCATGGAGGATGCGGAGGCGCTCTGGCGGTTCAGCGCGCCGCACCGCCCGGCCATCCTCACCGGCCTGCCGCTCGGAAGCTGGGCGCCGGAGCAGAAGCGCCGCTGGGTGGCACGGGTGCTGGGCGCGCATGTGCCGGTCATCACCTGCATGAGCCGCGACAAGCCGCGCTGGTCCGGGCCGGGCCATGTCCTCGTGGACGACCGCGCCCCGGCGCGCGAGGGCTGGGAGCGCCGGAGCGGCGTCTTCGTCCACCACGTCTCGGCCGAGCGCAGCATCGCCGCGCTGCGGCGCCTCGGCTTCGAGGGGAGGCAGCCCCCGAGGAGCCGGGCGGTGGCAGAGTGAGGGGCGGCGTGCCCGTGCTTGCGCACCGTTCCGGCGGCCTCCCGGAAGCCGCCGCGCGCAGCGAAACTGCGGAACCATGGGGAACGAAGGCCCGTGGGCAGCCTTTGGGTCCCGCCGCCATACCGACTGAGGACCGACCGACGGCGCGCAACATGGACACCGCCACCGCCCCGGTCCGCGTCCGCGTCCGCGGCGCCGCGCGGCCGAAGGGCCCTTGCCGCAGCGCGGCCCGATGCCTCGTCGTCACCGCCGGGGCGTGCGCACCCGGTGGCGGCAGTCGGCCCTATCCTACGAGCCGCGCCCAGGCGGTGCCGGCGCTCCTTCCCGGCGGGTCCGCCTGCCCCGATCCTGCCGCGCACGAGCCCGCGCCGGCCGGCGGCGGCCGAGAGCGCGTGGCAAGGGAAGGAGGCGCAGGCCGATCGTGACCCAACCTTTCCGCGTGGTGATCGTCGGCGCGGGCTTCGGCGGCCTCGAGGCCGCGCGCGCCCTGGCGCGCGCAGGGCCGCCGCGCGGGACGGTCGAGGTCACCCTGGTGGACCGGCAGAACCACCACCTGTTCCAGCCGCTGCTCTACCAGGTGGCGACCGCCGCCCTCTCGCCGGGCGACATCGCCTGGCCGGCGCGGTCCATCTTCCGCCGGCAGCGCAACCTGGCCGTCATCATGGCGGAGGTCGCCGGCGTGGACACGGAGGCGCGGCTCGTCCACACGCGCGAGGGGCTCGCCCTCCCCTACGACGCGCTGATGCTCGCCACCGGCACCACACACTCCTATTTCGGCCGGGACGAATGGGCAGCGGTCGCGCCCGGCCTCAAGACCATCGCGGACGCGACCGAGATCCGCGGCCGCCTGCTGCTCGCCTTCGAGCGCGCCGAGATCGCGGCCGACGCGGACGAGCAGCGCCGGCTGCTCACCTTCGCCGTGGTCGGCGGCGGCCCGACCGGCGTCGAGATGGCCGGCGCGATGGTCGAGCTCGCGCGCCACACGCTGCGGGGCGAGTTCCGCCGCATCGACCCCGCCGCCATGACGCGCGTCGTGCTGATCGAGGCCGGGCCGCGGCTCCTGCCCAGCTTCCCCGAGGACCTGTCGCGCTACGCGCACCGCTCGCTCGAGCGGATGGGCGTGCAGGTGCTGACGGAGACGCTTGTCACCGGCTGCGACGGCGAGGGCGTGCAGTGCGGCGACGGGCGGCGCATCCCCGCCAGCACCATCGTCTGGGCGGCGGGCGTGACGGCCACGCCGGCGGGCACCTGGATCGAGGCGCCGCGCGACCGTGCGGGGCGCATCACGGTGATGCCGGACCTCTCCGTCCCCGGTCATCCGGAGATCTTCGCCATCGGCGACCTCGCAGCGGCAACCGACGCGGAGGGGCGGCCGGTGCCGGGCATCGCGCCGGCGGCAAAGCAGATGGGCCGATATGTCGGCCGGCTGCTCGCCGCGCGGGCCGCCGGAGGGCAGCGCTCACCGGCGCCGCCATTCGTGTATCGCCACTACGGCGACCTCGCCACCATCGGACGCCGCTCCGCCGTGGTCGCGCTGGGCCGCATCCGCCTCACCGGCCTGATCGGCTGGTGGTTCTGGGGGATCGCCCACATCTGGTTCCTGATCGGCTTCCGCAGCCGCGTCGTCGTCTCCTTCGAGTGGCTGTGGAGCTACCTGACCTTCCAGCGCGGCGCCCGCCTGATCACCTGGCGGCGCCCGCGCGGCGGCGGCGACGCGCCGGGGCGGGGCTGACCTGCTCGACCCTCAGCCGGCGAGGGAGATCCAGAGGGCGATGACGGCGAGCGCGACGCCGAGCAGCGCGGCGCCGCCGACGCCAAGGCCGAGCCGGGTGCCGCCATGGTCGAAGGCGTGCGGCGGCGGAGGGGGCCGCTCGCGCTCGGCGCGGCGTTCGGCAGCCACCGCCTTGGGGTCCTGCGGCGCCCCCGCCGCCTCGTCGTCGGTGCCGACCGGCGACGCCGCCGGGTCGAGGGCCGGAACCTTGTCGCCGGTCGCGCCGCTGTCGATGTCCTGCCGGAGCTGCGCGGTCGTGGATGTGCGCGAATGATCCGGGGAGGGCGGCGGCCGTGGCCGCGGCTCCAGCTCCGTCGGGTCGTCGTGCCGGGGCATGTCGTCGTCGGGGCGGGCCATGGGTAGCACTCCCTGCAGCCGGACCGAAGGCGAGGGAGAGGCAAGCGGACAGCGCTCTGCGCGCGGCCCGGAAACGGCGGCGACAGGCGGTGCCGGCCCCGACAGATCCCGGGCCCTCCCTCACGCCCCCGAACACGCCCCGTGACGGTGAGGCCACATGAACAGGCGGTGATTTCCCCGCCACAACGGCGCGGTGGCGGCCGGCGTCGCGCCGATGCAGCGGCCGCGTGCGCGCCCTACCCTCGCGCCAGCACCTGACGCCAGAGCCCGACCAGTCCGCCGGGGAGGAAGGCGAGCACCACGATCAGCGTGCTGCCGAGCACGATCGCGTCCACATCCCCGCCGAAGGAGAGGAACCGCTCCTGCCCCAGGATCAGCGCCGTGCCGAGCAGCGGGCCGAGCAGCAGCCGGCGGCCGATGATGACCACGGCCGTCAGCATCAGCACGAGGAAATAGGTCTCGAACAGGTCCGGTCCGACATAGGCGCGCTGGTAGGCGTAAAGCCATCCCGCCGCGCCGCTGACCGGCGCCGAGAGCACCAGCACCGCGAGCCGCACCCGCCCGACATCCACCCCCGACATGGTCGCAAGCCGCGGGTTGAGGTGCGACATCACCGCGCGCGTGCCGAGCCGCGAGCAGCGGAACCGCGCCACGAGGTAGAGCGTGGCGAGCAGCAGCGCGAAGGCGACGGGCCAGAGCTCGGCGTCCGTGCCGGCGGTGAAGCGCAGCGGCCCGATGGAGAGGTCGAGCGGCGGCACGCCGACGATGCCGTCCGAGCCGCCGAGGAAGTCCCAGTTGTGCGCGATCGCCGCGGCGACGACGGCAGCAGCGTAGGTGACGAGGGAGAAGACGAACTCCCGCAGCCGCAGCGTGATCAGGCCGAGGAAGGCGGCGATCAGCGCCGATGCCGCCAGCGCGCCGAGCAGCGTCCCCCAGCCGCCCCAGCCGGCCCGCGTCGCGAGCAGCCCGGCGGCGTAGGCGCCCGCGGCGAAGAAGACGGTGTGGGCGAGGCTGACCTCGCCGAGGTCGGAGAGGACGAGGTCGAGCCCGTAGGCCATGACGGCGAAGATCGCGAGCACCACGCAGGCGCTGAGCACCCGCCCGCCGATCAGCGCGGGCAGGAGGTAGAACGCCGCGGCCGCAGCGACCAGCGCCAGGGCACGCAGTGCCGCGGTGCGCGATGCGCCGACGCGTGGCCCCGCGGGCCGCAGCGTGGCGCTCACCGCCCGCCCCCGCCGCGCGTGGCGAGGCCGCCCGGGCGCAGCACCAGCACGGCCGTCAGCACCGCGAAGCTTGCCGCCGTGGTGTAGGCGGGCGAGACGAAGCCGCCGAACAGCGCGTTGAACAGGCCGAGTCCGAGCCCCGCAAGGTAGCTGCCTGTCACCGAGCCGATGCCGCCGAGCACGACGACGACGAAGGTGACGATCACCTCCTCGAAGCCGATCGAGGTGAGGATCGGCGTGCGCGGCGCGACCAGCGCCGCCGCCAGCGCCACCGCCGCCCCCTCGAAGGCGAAGACGCCGAGATAGACCCGCCGCACATCAATCCCCGCGAGCTGGGCGAGCAGCGGATCCTCCGCCACCATCCGCGCGGTGCGGCCGAGCCGGCCGCCCTCCACGACCAGGCGCAGGAGAGCGAAGACGAGGATGGTGACGAGGACGATCAGCAGGTCCTGCAT
>JADGHI010000179.1 GCA_019689515.1 Acetobacteraceae bacterium
GGGTTGGGGTGGGGCGCATCCGCGGTCTCCAGTGATTGCGTGCGGTGCGTCAAGAATTCACATTGCAGGTGCGAAGTTCAGCCCAAATTCCCGCTCCGGTACCGCAAGAGCGTGGAGTTTTTGACGAAATCGCCGCGCGATTTGTAAAGGATGTAAAGAATGGCGCGCCCCCTGATCGGCCGCACCGTCCGTCGCCTGCGCCTCGAGCGCGGCCTGACGCAGCAGGCGCTCGCCGCCAGTCTCGGGATCTCCGCGAGCTACCTGAACCTGATCGAGCACGACCAGCGCGCGGTCACCGCCTCGCTGCTGATCAAGCTGACCGAGGCACTGGGCGTGGACCTCGCCGCGCTCTCCGGCAGCGCCGAGCGCCAGCTCGAGGTCGGGCTGCGCGAGGTGCTCACCGACCCGATGCTCGGCGTGGAGGAGGTTCCGGAGGGCGAGGTGGCCGCGGCGGCGGCGAGCGCACCGAACCTCGCGCGCGCCGTGCTTGCCCTCTACCGCGCCTGGCGCGTGGCGCGCGAGGACGCGAGCGGCATCGCGCTTCCCTCCGGCCGCCGCATGCTGCTGCCGACCGAGGAGGCGCGCGACTTCTTCCACGAGCACGCCAACCACTTCCCGGCGCTGGAGGCCGCCGCGGAGGCGATCGGCCGCGAGCTCGGCACCGTCGCGCCCGCGGAGCTGAATCACGCCGTCGCCGAGCGTCTGCGCCGGCGCCATGGCCTGACCGTCACCGTCGGTCCGCTGGACGGAGCGCTGCGGCGCTACGACCCGGCGGCGCGGCACCTCGCGCTGAACGAGACGCTGCCGCGCGAGAGCCGCGGCTTCCACATGGCTTTCCAGCTCATGCTGCTGGAGGCGCGCGACGCGGTGGAGGCGGTGCTCGCCCCCGCCGCCCCGTCCAGCGCCGAGGCCGCGGCGCTGATCCGCATCGGCCTGCTCAACTACGCCGCCGGAGCGCTGCTGATGCCCTACGACGCGTACCTTTCCGCCGCGCGCGCTCTGCGCCACGACGTGGAGGCGCTCGCCGCGCGCTTCGGCGTCAGCTTCGAGCAGGCCTGCCACCGCCTCTCGACGCTGCAGCGTGAGGGCGCGCGCGGCGTGCCCTTCTTCTTCCTGCGCGTGGACCCGGCGGGCAATGTGGACAAGCGCTTCTCGGCGGCCGGCTTCCCCTTTGCGCGCTTCGGCGGCTCCTGCCCCAAATGGATCGTGCACCACGCCTTCGCGACACCGGGCACGCTGCGCGTGCAGGTGGCGACGCTGCCGGACGGGGCGGGCTTCCTCTGCTTCGCGCGCACGGTGCACGGCCCCGCGCCGCGCTGGGGCGAGCCCCCGCCGGTGCATGTGGTGGCGATGGGCTGCGACATCGCGCGCGCGGCGGAGGTGGTGTACGCGGACGGGCTGGACCTGGCGCGCGCGGCGGTCGGCATCGGCCTCTCCTGCCGCCTGTGCGACCGGCCGGACTGCCGCAGCCGTGCCTTCCCGCCGCTCGAGCACCGCCTCGCCCTCGATCCGGCGATCGAGGGGGCGGCGCCCTGGCGGTTCGAGGCGAAACGGCGCTGACGGCCGTCGCCGGGCAGCTTACGCTTGCGCGATCCGGTCGGGGAGGGCGCGATGCTGACGGTCTGGGGCCGCAAGAACTCAATCAACGTGATCAAGGTCCTCTGGGGCCTGACGGAGCTTGGCCTGCCCTATGAGCGCATCGACGCCGGCATGGCCTTCGGCCGGGTGAACGACCCGGACTACCGCGCGATGAACCCGAACGGCCGCGTGCCGACGCTGGTGGACGGTGACTACGTGCTGTGGGAGTCGAACTCGGTCCTCCGCTACCTCTGCATGAAGCATGGCGGGGCGAAAGGGCTCGCGCTCTATCCGGCCGATCCGGGGGCGCGGGCGAGCGTGGACCGCTGGCTCGACTGGCAGCTCTCCACGCTGAGCCCGGCGGAACGGAACCTGTTCTGGGGCATGGTCCGCACGCCGCCGGAGAAGCGCGACATGGCGCAGGTGACGGGCGCGATGAAGGCGGCGGCGGAGTGCTGGGCGATCCTGGACGCGCGGCTGGCGAAGCATGGCGGGCCGTTCGTGGAGGGGGCGGCCTTCACGCTCGCGGACATCGTGCTCGGCGCTTATGCGCGGCGCTGGTTCGGCGAGGAGGTGCGGGTGGAGGGGATGCCCGACTTCCCGGCGCTGCGGGCCTGGTACGAGCGGCTGGGCGAGCGCGAGGGATTCCGGCTGTGGCTCGGGCCCAGGCTGACCTGAGGCGGGCGCGGGACGGAGCCGGACACCATGGGACACGAACAGGACCCGCAGGCGCCCATGTCGGCAGCCTGGCAGGAGCGGGATCGGCAGGCGCGCGTCGCCGCAGCGCGGCGCTGGGCCGAGGCGCACCTCGACCGCAGCCCCTTCGGCGAAGGGTTGGCGCGGCGGCTGGCTGAGAAGCTCTGGGCCTCGTCGGAGGGAACGGGACTCATCCATCAATTCCACCGCGACTACTGTGGTCACGGGCTGATCCGCACCGCGGAGGGCGTGAAGCTGTGCGAGATCTTCGACGGCGGCGACTTCACAGGCCCCGCCATCGCGCAGTGGGACGACAAGGAGGCCTTCGTCGCCTTCTTCGCGCGCCAGTCCGACTGGACCTGCTCGGGCTCCGAGCCGGGCGAGCCGGTGTTCTACACCGAGGATGACTGGAGCCGCTGCAACCAGCGCCTGACGCGCGAGGCGATCGAGGCGTTCTGCGCCGGCGCCTGACCCGCTCGCGGGCGGGCCAGGCGGGCGCCCCCGCCTCACCCCTTCACGTCCATCGCCTGCCGCAGTCCGTCGCTCAGCAGGTTGAAGCAGATGGAGGTGACGAAGATGCACGCCCCCGGCAGCACCGCGACCCAGGGCTGCACGTAGATCGCCGTGCGCAGCGTGTTCAGCATCAGGCCCCATTCGGGCTCCGGCGGCTTGGTACCGAGGCCGAGGAAGGAGAGGCCGCTCGCCAGGATCATGCTCACGCTGATCAGGCTGGTCGCATAGATGAAGATCGGGCCCAGCACGTTGCCCAGCACGTGCACCCGCACCACGGTGAAGGCTCCCGCCCCGCTCGCCCGCGCCGCGTCCACGAAGTCGAGGCTCCGCACCCCCGTCGTCACGCTCTCCGCCACGCGGATGATCGGCGGGATGAAGACCAGGGTCAGCGCCAGGATCGCGTTCAGGATTCCCGCCCCGAGCGCGCCGGAGATCGCCACCGCCAGCAGCACGGAGGGGAAGGCGTAGAACACGTCGGTCACGCGCATGATCGCCATGTTCACCTTGCCGCCCGCGTAGCCCGCCAGCACGCCGAGCACCGTGCCGACCACGAAGGCGATCGCCACCGGCACGATCCCCATGAACCAGGAGAGCCGCCCGCCGTAGAGCAGCCGCGTCAGCATGTCGCGCCCCAGCTCGTCCGTCCCGAGCAGGTAGCCCGGCGTGCCGATCGCGCGCAGGCGGCGGAGCATGCTGCCCTGGTAGGGATCGTGCGGCGCGAGCAGCGGGGCGAAGACGATGGCGAGGAACATCAGCAGCAGGATCAGCGCGCAGGCGACCGTCACCGGATCGCGCCGCAGCCGCTTCCACACGCCGGCCCAGTAGCCCTGGGAACGGACCGGGGCCTGCCTGGCCTGGACGGCAAGCTCCGCCTCGGCGGCGGTCTGCGGCGCGGTCGTCGTCGTCATGCTCATCGGCGCAATGCCCTCCTCACGCCCGCCGGATGCGCGGGTCGAGCGCCGTCTGCATCAGGTCCACCACCAGGTTCAGCGCGACGAAGAACATCGCCAGCACCAGGATCGTGCCCTGCAGCACCGGCAGGTCGCGCTGGAAGATCGCGTTGTTGAGCAGCAGCCCCGTCCCCGGCCAGGAGAACACCGTCTCCACCAGGATCGAGCCGCCCATCAGGTAGCCGAGCTGCAGCCCCATCACCGCCAGCGCGTTGGGCGCCGCGTTCTTCACCACGTGCAGGAACACGCCGCGGCGCGTCAGCCCCTTGCCGCGCAGCGCGACGACGAATTCCTGGTTCATGATCTCGGCGACGATCCCGCGCACCGTGCGGGTCACGATGCCCATCGGGATCACCGAGAGCGTCACCGCCGGCAGGATCAGGTGCTTCACCTGCTCCCAGTCCCAGCTCCAGTCCGCGGAGCCGCCGGGCCCCGCCCCCATCGCCGGCAGCCAGTTGAGCTGCACCGAGAAGATCACCACCAGCACCATGCCGAGCCAGTAATGCGGCACCGACACGCCGGCCACCGCCGTGCCCACCGCCACGCGGTCGAGCAGCGAGCCACGGAAGGTGCCCGCCAGCCCGCCGAGGATGCAGCCCAGCGCGAAGCCGAGCAGCGCCGCCACCGCCGCGAGCAGCAGCGTGTTGCCGATCGCGGTGGAGAGGTCGGACCACACCGTCCGCCCCGTGGCCAGCGACCGGCCGAGGTCGCCCTGCGCCACCTTCATCAGCCAGATCCCGAACTGCACCGGCAGCGGCTTGTCGAGGCCGTATTCGCGTCGCACCTGCTCCACCACGTCGCCGGGCGCATCCGGCGGGACGATCGCGTTGATCGGGTCACCCGGCGCGATCTGCACCAGCATGAAGCAGACGAAGCCCACCGCGAGGGCGATGGGGACGGCATAGAGTATGCGGCGGATCAGATAGCGGATCATCGGTCCCTCGATGGTCCCGGCGCGACCCTCCTGCGGGCGCCGCGCCGGGGACCCTCACTCACTGGATGTAGGGGTAGCGCAGGTCCACGAACCAGGATTGCGGCTGGACGTAGCCGCGGATGCGCGGGCTCATCGCGCGCGGCGCCACGTCGTGGGCGATCCAGACGAACAACGCCTCGTCCACCCCCGCCGCGTGCAGCCGGGCGAGTGCCGCGTCGAGCTCACGCGGGTCGAAGGCATTGCGCACGGCGCGGCTCATCTCGTCGAAGCGCGGATCGTTGAAGAAGCCCCAGTTGTTCGAGACCGGCGGCGCCATGTGGCTGTCCCAGAAGCGGATCATGCCGAAGAACGGGTCCATCGCGGCGAAGGACACGTTGATCATGTTCGATCCGCGCGCCGAGGCGTGGGTGCAGCCCTGCCGCCAGTTGACGACGAGGGTGTTCCACTCGACCACGTCAAACTCGACATTCACGCCGAGCGGGCGCAGGTCCTGCTGCAGGAACTCGTTCATCGCGAGCGGCTGCATCTGGCCGGAGCCGGAGGTCGAGATCTGGACGCGCAGGTTCAGCGGCCGCTGCGGCCCGTAGCCGGCCTCGGCGAGCAGGCGCCGCGCCTCCTCCTTGTCGGTGCGGATCCGGAAGCTCGGATTTCCGTACCAGGGGTGGTCTGCCGGGTAGGTGCCGACCGGTGCCACCATGAAGCCGCCAAGAAGCTGCTTCAGCGCCTCGCGATCAATGGCGAGGTTGAGCGCCCGGCGCACCCGCACGTCGCGCAGCGGCGAGCCCTCGGCGAAGCAGGGCTGCCAGGGCCAGACATGCGGCTGCAGGTTGGAGGTGATCTGCATCCCGCGCGCGCGGAGCTGCGGAATCGCATCCGGCGCCGGCGCCTCGATCCAGTCCACCTGGCCGGAGAGCAGGGCGGCGGTGCGCGCGTTGGGTTCCGGGATCGGCAGCAGCACGATGCGCTCCGCCCGCGCCTTCTCTCCCCAGTAATTCTCGTTGCGCACCATCTCGACACGCTCGCGCGGGACGAAGCGCGTCAGGCGGAAGGGGCCGGTGCCGGAGGGGTTGGCGGCGAAGGCGTTCCACGCGGCCTCGGCGTTCGGCGCGCTGGCGCGCAGCCGCTCCCAGTGCGCCGGGCTCGCCATGAACAGGTTGGTGAGGTTGATCGGCAGCAGGCTGTCGGGCTCCGAGGTGTAGAGCGCGACCGTGTACTCATCGATCTTTTCGGCCCGCCGCAGCGTCGGCATGCGGCTGATCGTGAGGCCGACCTGGCGCGGATCGTAGTGCGGCGCCTCGCGGTCCAGCACCTTGCGGACGTTCCACACCACCGCGTCGGCGTTGAAGTCGGAGCCGTCATGGAACTTCACGCCGCGGCGCAGGGTGAAGATCCAGCGCGTGCGGTCGTTCGGATCGTTGCGCCATTCGGTGGCGAGGCCCGGGATCAGGGTCGAGGGCCGGTCGGCCCGCGACAGGTCCCACATGGTCAGGCTGTCGTAGAGCGGGATGCCGGTGAAGCGGTTGCCCTCGAAGCCCTGGTCCGGCTGACCGTGGGTGAGCGGGATGTCGCCCGCGGTCATGCCGATCCGGATGGTGCCCTGCGCCTGGGCAGGGCCGGGCAGCCCGGTGGCGAGCGTCGACAACAGGCCGAGACAGGCGGAGAGCAGCAGGCGGCGGAGATTCATCGGACAGGGGACCTCCCAAGGCCAAATGCTTGGTGCGGTGCAGCAAGGCCCATGCCGCGCCGCCGAACCGGCATCCTACACCAGGGAAGCTCGGCTTTGCCCACACCCGGGGCCCGAACTGCCCATTGATGCGGCGGAATCGCCCGCATTTCGTGCACTGGTGGGTTCGTCTCCGGAAAGGCCGGGCCCATTCCTCCGCCCGCCGCGATGCCCGCCCGCCTCGGTGCCGCGATTAGCGCTGACTTAAGCATTGCCTGCCAGGACTCCCCGGCGTGCCAGGGGCGCACATGCAGCGATGGCGAGGATGGTGGGCAGGACGCAAGGCGGCGGAGGCCGGAGGAGAGGTGGCGACGGCGGCCCGGCCGTCATCGTCCGGTGGCGTGTCGAGGAGGAGAGCCAGTTGCGGCCCCACAACGGCGGCGCCTGGAAGGTCGCCTACGCCGATTTCGTCACCGCCATGATGGCGTTCTTTCTGCTCATGTGGCTGCTCAGCGCCACGACGGAGGAGCAGCGGCGGGCGATCGCCGAGTTCTTCGCCCCGACCAACCCACTGGGACGCGCCGCCACCGGCTCCGGCCTGCCCTTCGGCGGCCAGACGCCGCACGACGACGGGATGATGACCATCACCGCGGGCGCCGTGGCCATCAAGCGTGGACCGCAGCCGGTCGTGGAGATGGATGACGACGACGAGAGCGAGATCCCGGCGCGCCCCGCCCCGTCGCATGACGGCCCGCCGGGTGAGGAGACGATGGAGCCGCGCCGGATCAGCCGCCTGGCGGCGCTGTCGCCGGAGGATGGCGAGGAGGGGGGCGCCGCCGGCGCATGGAATGGCGGCGAGTCTCCGGCTGCCATCCTCCCGGACCAGCCGCCGCCCCTGGCTCCGCAGCGCCCCATCCCAGTCGCGCCTCCCTCCGCCCCGCCCGTGCCGCCGCCGGCGCGCGCCGAGCACGAGCCCGTGCCGGCCGAGTCGGAAGCTCTGCTTCGCGCCCAGAGCGAGGCCGCGCTGCGCGCCGAACTCGCGCGGCGCGAGGCGCTGGAATTCGAGCGCGCCGCCGAC
>JADGHI010000180.1 GCA_019689515.1 Acetobacteraceae bacterium
GACGCGGCGCTGGGGGCGGGTGGCGGGCTGGCTCATGCGATGCTCCCTTCGTCCTTCGCGGTCCGGGCCTACCGCAGCCCGAAGCCCATGGCGGTGAGGACCTCGCGCATCTTGTCGCGGCCCGACAGCCCGGCGAGCGTGCCGATGCGCGACAGCACGCGCGGCGTCCAGGCCGTGTCGCCCATGCCGTTGCGCCGCGAGAACTCGGCGAGAGCGGCGTCGTAGCGGGCGATGGCCTCGGCCTCCGCCGGCGCGCCATAGGTCTCGCGGTGCAGCACCAGGCTGAGCGGCAGGCGCGGCTTCACCTCCGTCCGCACGTCGGGGTCCGGGTAGCCGACCGAGACGCCGAACACCGCCATCGCGTTCGGCGGCAGCTTCAGTTCGGCGGCAACCTCCGCCGGCTTGTTGCGCATCGCGCCGATATAGACGCAGCCAAGGCCGAGCGACTCGGCTGCCGTCACCGCGTTCTGCGCCGCAAGCGCCGCGTCCACCACGCCGAGGACGAAGGCCTCAAGGTAGGGGAGGCCCTCCATCTCCTGCCCGCGTGCCTCGCCCACGCGCTCCAGCCGCGAGAGGTCGGCGATCCAGACGAGCAGCAGCGGCGCGTCGCGGATGAACTTCTGGTTCGCGGCGAGCACCGAGAGCCGTGCCTTGCGCTCCGGGTCCTCCACCGCGACGACGCTCCAGGTCTGCAGGTTCGAGGAGGTCGAGGCGGAGGAGGCCGCGGCGATCAGCGTCTCCAGCGTGCCCGGCGGCAGCGGGCGGTCGGGCAGGAAGGACCGCACGGAACGGTGGTTGAGCAGCGTGCGGATCACCTCGTTGCTCGGCCCGGGCGCTGGTGGATCCACCGCCCCGTAGCGGGCGCTGAGCAGGTCGGCGATGGACTCGGCCGTGGCGGTGGCCGCAGCGGCAGCAGTGGCGGACATTCTTGGCTCCGGTGAGGTTGGCGCGATTGCTGTTCTATCCGGCGCGGCCCGGGTGGCAAACCGTGCCAGGCCGCGAACGCCCCGGCTGGGAACAGCCAGGGCGTGACGCATTGCCGCGGAAATGCTTGGCGCCGTGCCCACTCTCCTGTGGTGAGGCCGGCAACGAGCTAGAGCGTGATCGGCCGGCGGTACTTGGCGGAGACCGTCTCCGGACGGATCAGCCCGCCGGCGAGCGCCATGGTCCAGTAGCCGATGTCGGCGAGGTGGACGATCGTGCCCTCCAGGCTGCGCACCACCAGCTCGCCCTCGCCGGAATGCGCACCGGCGATGTGCGCCACCTCCTCCGGCAGGCCGACGGTGAGGCAGATGTGCACGCCGTAGGCCGGATGCCGGATCGAGGGCAGGCCGGCGGCGCGCGGCGCGGACTCCCAGCGCTTCCGGTTCTCCGGGTCGAATTCCCAGGGCTTGCCGACGTCGTGGCAGAGCCCGCCGGCGATGACGATGTCGCGGTTGATCCGCATCTCCGGGTTCAGCGCGCCCATCTCCTCGGCCATGCGCATGGCGAGGCGCGTAACCCCGCGGATGTGGTCCGTCTGGTCGCCGCGGACCAGGACCATCGAGCCGGGGTTGCCCGCCGGCGGTATGTCGCGGATCGAGCTGAAGGAGCTGCGCGCGATCGCGAGTGCCCACGCATCCACGACCTTCGCGCGCAGGCCCGCATCGGCGATCTCCTCCACCTCCGGCAATTCCCGGGCGATCTGCTGCCTCAGTGCTTCCGTGATCCCGTCCACCCCATCCCTCCTGGTCGGCCTCGGTCGAGTGGCGTAACTTGTCACCAGAAAACCGAGGACGTCCATGCTCACACGCCGAACCCTCCTCCCCGCCGCTGCGACGGCCGCCGCGACGGCCAGCGCCCCCGCCACCTGGGCCCAGTCCGGCGTCGCCGCCTACCCGACGCGCCCGATCCGCATGATCGTGCCCTTCGCCGCGGGCGGTGCCGCGGACCTGGTCGCGCGCGTGACCGCGCAGGGGATGAGCGAGCACCTCGGCCAGTCCGTCGTCGTCGAGAACCGCGGCGGATCGGGCGGCGTGATCGGGACGGAGGCGGTGCTTTCCGCACCGGCCGACGGCTACACCATCGCCTTCCACTCCATGTCCTCGGCGGTGCTGAACGCGGGCCTCTACCGCAACCTCAGCTTCGACATCCGCCGCGCCTTCGCGCCGGTCTCGCTGGTCGGCACGGTGCCGAACATCGTCGTCGTCAATCCCCGCGTGCCGGCGCACAGCCTGCAGGAGCTGATCGCGCTGCTGAAGCGCGAGCCGGGGCGGCACACCTACGCCTCCTCCGGCGCCGGCACGATCGTGCACCTCTCGGCGCACATGCTGGCGCAGATGGCGGGGGCGGAGGTGGTGCATGTGCCCTACCGCGGCTCCGGCCCGGCGATGAACGACCTGATCGCCGGCACGGTGGACTTCATGGTGGACACCCTGCCGACCGTGATCCCCTTCGTGCGGGACGGCAAGCTCCGCGCGCTCGCCGTTACCACGCGCGAGCGCAGCCCGACGCTGCCGGAGGTGCCGACCGCCGCGGAGGCCGGGCTGCCTGGCTACGAGACCTACAACTGGCACGCCGTCTTCGTCCCTGCGGGCGTCCCGGCGGAAGTGGTCCCCGTGCTCGAGCGCGCCGTGCGCGCCGCGGCGACGACGGGCACCACGCATCGCCGCCTGGTCGATGTCGGCGTGGATCCGCGCGGCAGCACCGCGGCGGAGCTGGAGGCGTTCTGGGACGCGCAGCTCAGCCTGTGGATCCCGATCGTGCGCTCCTCCGGCGCGACGGCGGACTGAGGCGGGGCGGAGCGGCTTCGCGCAGGGATCGATAGGCCTCCCTCGGGGACCTTCCGCAACCGGCGGGGCGCAGTATTGTCGGCCCGGACTGCAGCCGCGCGCCGGGTCTCGGGAAGAGCGGCGGGATCCCCTGGGCGGGAGATTTGAGGAGGACTGGTGATGTCGGATCGTCCGAAATTCGTCGAGTTCCGCGAGGAAGGCCCGCGCGAGGGCTTCCAGATCGAGAAGAAGATCTATCCGCTCGCCGACCGCGTTGCGCTGGTCGAGGCGCTGGCCGAGACCGGCCTGAAGTACATCCAGGTCGCCTCCTTCGTCAGCCCGAAGCACGTGCCGCAGATGGCGGATTCGGAGCAGCTCTTCGCCGCGATCCGGCGCAAGCCGGGCGTGCACTACGCGGGCCTCTGGCTGAACGAGCAGGGCTTCGAGCGGGCGCGGCGGACGCCGGGCGTGGACCTCTCCGCCAAGCTCGCACTCTACGCCTCCGACGCCTTCGCGCGGAAGAACAACGGATGCTCGGCCGAGGAAATGAAGGAGCGGCTGCGGCGCTGGATGGATCTCTACGCCGAGGCGAAGCTGCCGATCGACAATGCGATCGTCATGACGGCCTTCGGCTGCAACTACGAGGGCGAGATCCCGCCCGCGCGCGTCGTGGAGCTGGCTCGCTGGACGGACGCGCTGTGCCGGGAATACGGACAGAAGCTGCCGCGCTTCTTCCTTGCCGACACGATGGGCTGGGCCAATCCGGACTCCGTCCGCCGCCTGGTCGGCATGGTGCGGGAGGCGCTGCCGGAGGTGCGCATCGGGCTGCACCTCCACGACACCCGCGGCCTTGGCGCGGCCAATGTCCTCGCGGCGCTCGACATGGGGGTGGACCTGTTCGACAGCTCGGTCGCCGGCCTCGGCGGCTGCCCCTTCGCGAGCCACGGCGATTCCACGGCCGCCGGCAACATCTGCACCGAGGACATGGTCTTCCTATGCCACGAGCTCGGCATCGAGACCGGGATTGACCTCGAGGCGCTGATCGAGTGCGGGCGGATGGCGGAGCGCATCATCGGGCGCAAGCTGGCGGGCCACCTGATCCACAGCGGCTCCCTCGCGCGCTACCGGGCGGCGCGTCCAGCGAAGGCGGCGGAGTGAACGGAGTGATGCGCATGGTCCTCAATCGCCGGTCGGCGCTCGCCCTCGTCGCTGCCGCGCCGGCCGCCGTCGCGCGCGCCGAGGAGCCCTATCCCTCGCGCCCGATCCGCTTCATCGTGGCCTTCCCGGCCGGCAGCGGGACCGATGTCCGCGCGCGGGTGTTCAGCGAGCGGATCGCTGCCGACTGGGGCCAGCCGGTCGTGGTGGACAACAGGGGCGGCGCCAACGGCTTCCTCGCCTGCGAGGCCGTCGCCCGCGCACGGCCGGACGGCTACACCATGCTGTTCACGGCCAACACCACGCACGGCTCCAACCCGGCGATGTTCCGCCGGCTGCCCTATGATCCGATCGCGGACTTCGCCCCGGTGGCGCTGATCTCGCAGGGGCAGATCCTCTGCGTGGTGAACAACGATCTGCCGATCCGGTCCATGCGCGACCTGATCGCCTATGTGAAGGCCAATCCGAACCGGGTCAGCTTCGCCAGCGGCAGCGCCTCCTCCCGTGCGGCGGGGGAGCTGTTCAAGACCATGGCGAATCTCGACATCGTCAACGTCCCCTACCGGTCGAACCCGCTCGGCCTGACGGACGTGATGTCGGGCAACATCCAGATGATGTTCTGCGACACCACGACGGCGTTGCCGCAGGTGCGTGCCGGGCGCGTGCGAGCCCTCGCCGTCACCAGCCGCGTCCGTATCGCCGTGTTGCCCGACCTGCCGACGGTGGAGGAGGCGGCGGATCTTCCAGGCTATGAGATGCTGACCTGGAACGCGCTCTACGCGCCGGCCAGGACGCCGCCCGAGATCGTCAACAAGGTGAACGCGAAGATCAACGAGATCCTTGCGCGCCCCGACGTCGCCGAGCGGTTGCGTAGCGAGGCGGCGATTGTCAGGCCGGGGACGCCGGACGATCTCGGACGCTTCACCCGCGAGGAGATCGAGAAGTGGCGGCGCATCGTGCGCGACGCCAACATGCCGGTGGAGTGACGCACATGTCGGGAGGCGGCGTTCTGGAGGGTGTGCGTGTCGTCGAGATCGGCCAGGTGCTTTCCGGGCCCTTCGCCGGGGCTATCTTCGCCGATCTCGGCGCCGATGTGATCAAGGTGGAGAAGCCCGAAGGCGGCGACGACGCGCGCCAAATGGGCCCCGCCTTCCGCCACGGCGATGCGCTCAACTTCCACGAGTTCAACCGCGGCAAGCGCTCCGTGGTGCTCGACCTGAAGACGGAAGAGGGGCGGGAGGGGCTGCACCGGCTGCTGGAGACGGCCGACATCCTGCTGCACAACCTGCGTCCCGGCGCGGCGGAGGCGCTCGGCATCGGGCCGGAGGAGGTCTGCGCACGCCACCCGCGCCTGATCTACTGCGCGATGGGCGCCTTCGGCCACAAGGGACCGCTGCGCCTGCGCCCCGGTTACGAGCCGCTGTTCCAGGCTTTCTGCGGTCTTTCCAGCATCACCGGCGAGCCGGACGGCCCGCCGGTGCGCATGGGCGCCTCGGTGGTGGATCAGGGCACCGGCATGTGGACCGTGATCGGCGCGCTGGCCGCCTTGCAGCGGCGCCACCGCACCGGGCGCGGCGGGGTGGTGAACACTTCGCTGTTCGAGACCTCGCTGCTCTGGGCCGGGCAGAAGATCAGCGCCTATGTGAACCAGGGGAAGCTGCCGGAGCGGCACGCCTCGGGCCATCCGAACTTCGTGCCCTACCAGGCCTTCGACGCGGCCGACGCGCCGATGCTGGTCTGCTGCGGGAACGACCGGCTGTTCGCGAAATTCGCCGCGGTCGCCAGTCGGCCGGACTGGCCGGAGGACCCACGCTTCGCCACCAACCGCCAGCGGCTTGCCCACAAGGCGGAGTTGCTGCCGCAGATCGCGGAGATCATGCGCACCCGCCCGCGTGCCGAGTGGCTGGAGCGCCTGATCGCTGCCGGCGTGCCCTGTGCGCCGATCAACACCATCCCGGAGGTGCTGGCGGAGCCACAGACCGCGGCGATGGAGATGCTGCAGGAGGTGCCCGGCGAGGACTTCTCGCTCGTCGCCCTGCCGCTCTCCTTCGACGGCGAGCGCCCGCGCATCCGGCGCGTGGCGCCGCGCCTCGGCGAGCACACCGCGGAGCTGTTGGGCGCGAGCGGAACGAAGGCGGCTGCCGAGTAAGGCGGCCAGCCGGAGACATCAACATGCGCGCGGCCGGCCAGGCACGCGCGAAGGGGGAACGACACCGATGCGCATGAAAGCCGCCATCCTGTTCGAGCAGGGCCGCAAGCGTCCCTACGCGGAGACGAAGCCGCTCGTCGTCGAGGAGGTCGAGCTGGAGGGGCCTGGCCCTGGCGAGATCCTGATCGAGGTCGCCGCCGCCGGCCTTTGCCACTCCGATCTTTCCGCCATCGAGGGCATCCGCCCGCGTCCGCTCCCGATCGTCATCGGGCATGAGGGCGCGGGCATCGTGCGCGAGGTTGGCCCGGGCGTCACCGGCCTCAAGCCAGGCGACCACGTTATCACCGTCTTCGTCGCGAGCTGCGGCGAGTGCCGCTACTGCGTGCGCGGCCGGCCGAACATCTGCACGAGCGGTTTCTCGGCACGTGCGGCGGGCACGCTGCTCTCCGGCGCGAGGCGCATCCGCCGGCTCGACGGCACGCCGATCAACCACGGCAGCGGCCTGTCGCTCTTCGCGCAGTATGCGGTGGTGCACCGCCGCTCCGCGGTGAAGATCGACCCGGCGATCCCGCTCGAGGATGCGGCGATCTTCGGCTGCGCGGTGATGACCGGTGCCGGCGCCGTGTTCAACACCGCCGCGCTGAAGGCGGGCGAGAACATCGCCGTCGTCGGCCTCGGCGGCGTCGGCATGAACGCGCTCTTCGCCGCGGTGGCGGCGGGGGCGGAGCGGATCGTCGCGGTGGACACCAACCCGGAGAAGCTTGGCCTCGCACGCCAATGGGGCGCGACGGACACCTTCCTCGCCACCGATCCTGACTGCGTAAAGAAGGTGCGCGAGGCGACCGATGGCGGCCTCGACACGGTGATCGAGACCGCCGGGTCCATCCCCGCCATGCAGCTCGCCGCCGCGATCACCGCGCGCGGCGGCAGCACCATCAGCGCCGGCCTGCCGGACGCGAAGGCGACCTTCTCCTACCTGCACGCCGAGCTCGTCTCCGACGAGCGCTCGATCCGCGGCAGCTACATGGGGAGCTGCGTCGCGGAGCGCGACATCCCGCGCTTCCTCGGCCTCTACAAGCGCGGCAAGCTGCCGGTGGAGCGCCTGCGCAGCGGCTTCCTCGGGCTCGAGGAGATCAACACGGGCTTCGACCGCCTGGCGGACGGCAGCGTGCTGCGGCAGATCCTGCGGCCGAACGCCTGACGGCGGGCAGACCGGCGCGGCGGCGTGTCACGGCGTGATCGCCACCTTCAGCACGCCGTCGCGCTGGTTGCTGAACAGGTCGTAGGCCTCCTCGATCTGGTCGAGCTTGAAGCGGTGCGTCACCAGCGGCCGCAGATCGGCGCGGCCGCTCGCGA